>NZ_JADRHM010000004.1 GCF_018205345.1 Fusobacterium sp. DD2 | reverse complement strand
GGGTAGAATTTTTTCTACCCTTAGTTTTAAATCTACTATTGTAGATGAATTGCCATTGCAACAAATATCCAGATACTTCCTAATACAAATAGTATTGTTTGGAATTTAATTTGGAATTTTGCCCATGTAGTCCATTCAATTTTAGCAACTCCTAATATAGCAATTAAAAGTCCAGATGTTGGAACTATTAAGTTTGTAAATCCGTCTCCTAATTGGAATGCTAAAACTGCAACTTGTCTTGTAACTCCCACAAGGTCAGCAAGTGGTGCCATAAGTGGCATTGTTAAAGCAGCTTGACCTGAACCTGATACAACGAAGAAGTTGAATATAGATTGGAATACATACATGAACCATGCTGATAATACTGATGGTAATCCAGTAAGTCCATTTGCAACCCAGTTAAGAATTGTATTTAATACACTTGGTTCTCCTGCTGAAGTTCCACCTAATACAAGTACAATT
Source organism: Fusobacterium sp. DD2 (assembly GCF_018205345.1). Taxonomy (NCBI): domain Bacteria; kingdom Fusobacteriati; phylum Fusobacteriota; class Fusobacteriia; order Fusobacteriales; family Fusobacteriaceae; genus Fusobacterium; species Fusobacterium sp. DD2. The sequence goes on along the minus strand of NZ_JADRHM010000004.1, from coordinate 61,927 downwards.
CCTTTTGCCATACCAACTACTATTGCAGCACCAACAAGGTCTTCTACTCCGCTTCTAAATGAAGTAGCTATATCATTAACTCTCATTCCTTCAAGTTTGAATATCACTCCAATTATTCCAGATAAAATACCCATAATTACAAACTGAGTAGCTATTTCTGGTAAGTAGTATCCTTCTTTTACAACTCCATATATTACCCAGATTACTCCAACTACTACTGTTAATAATACTAGTTTATGTCCTAATGTAAATTCAAGATTTTTCTTTTCATCCTCTTCAAATCCTTCTCTATAGTAAGCATCTGTTTCATAAGAGATTGAATATTTTGGATCTTTCTTTACTCTACGAGCATATCTCATAGTATATAATACTCCAAACCCTGTAAAGAATATCCACATAGGAATTCTAAACCAAGAAGCTGAAAGTACTGGAATTCCAGCAACTCCCTGTGCTATTGCAACACTGAATGGGTTCATCCATGATGTAGCAAATCCAATCTGTGTAGCAACATAACTTATTAGTACACCTGTTACAGCGTCATATCCCATTCCTATTACTATTGGTATAAGTACCATTGCAAATGGTATCGTTTCTTCTCCCATTCCGAATACTGCTCCTCCTAGTGAGAAACATGTAAACACAAGTCCCAAAAGAAGTATTTCTGAACCTTTAGTCTTCTTAATCAAAGACATAAGTCCTGCTTCTACTGCTTTTGTTTTTAAGATTATTCCAAAAGAACCTCCAATTACAAGTATGAAAGCTATTACCCCAACTGCAGTACCCCATTTGTCACCGCTTGTGATTCCTTCATAGATGTAATTTGATACTCCTACTTCTCCACCTGGTTCAAAGAATTTGATTCCTTTTACAAGTGGTTGTCCCTGTTTATCAAGTTCGTAACTAAAACTTCCTGCTATAGGAACGTTTTTACTTTTTTCTACACCCTGCTCTGTCTTATAAGTTACTTTTTGCATCTGGAACTTACCTACTGGAACAGTATGAGTAAGTAATGCTGCAAATAATACAACTATAAAGATGATTACATATGTATCTGGCATTTGAAATTTTTTCATTTCTATCCTTTCCTCCCAATTCCTTTTCTGTTAGTCCTATTATACTTTATGACCATAATTTAATCAATAATATTTTCCAATGAAAAAAGTTTACAACTTTCATATAAATAGGATTAATTAACTATAATCAATGGTTCTGAAAGGAGTTTTGTTATTATTTTAAAAAACGAAAAAAAATTTCTACTAGATAATTATATAAAACTTTATATCATTGCACTTATATCTATGTTAAAATGTAAGTAATTTACGGAGGTGGGGAAAGAATGCTTATCTGTAACAATAAAAATACAATGTATAATGCTTTAAAAAATTCTATTAATAATTCAGATGAAATAATAATGAACGTATCATTTATTCGGGACTCTGGTTTAAAACTACTTATTCCAGAACTAATTGAAGCTAAAAATCAAGGAAAAACTATAAAAATACTAACAAGCAACTATATGAGTGTAACAGAACCAAATGCTCTCTACAGACTTCTTGAAATCCCAGGAGTTAAGATTTTTGAAAACAGGGAAAACAGATCCTTTCATCCTAAAACTTATATTTTTAAAACTGGAGATAACATCGAAGTCTTTATCGGTTCTTCTAATATTTCATATTCTGCTCTTATCTCAGGAATTGAATGGAATTATCATTTTATTGGAGAGAAAAAGCATGAAGAAATTACTTCTATTTTAAATGAATTTGAAGAGCTATACGAAAGAAATAGCTTTGAACTAAGTTTAGAATGGTTAAGAGAATATGAGAAAAGTTATACTAAAAAAGATTTTGAAAAAATTTTGGATCCTACTCCTCCAGCTCCAACAAAAAAAATTGAGCCTATAAAATTCCAGGTTCCTGCTCTATATGAACTTTCAAAAACTAGAGAAGAAGGCTATAAAAAAGCTATGATTGTAGTAGGAACAGGACTTGGAAAAACCTTTCTTTCAGCTTTTGACAGTATGAGTTTTAATAAAATTCTATTTGTTGCTCATAGAGATGAAATTCTAAGAGATGCACAAAAAACATTTGAAACACTATATGGAAACAGCAAAACATATGGATTTTTTAATGGATACAGCAAAGATGTTGATAAAGATATTATCTTTGCATCTATTACAACACTTTCAAAAGATGAATATCTTACAAATGCATATTTTTCACAACACTATTTTGATTATATAGTTATTGATGAATTTCACCATAGCAGTGCACCAAGTTATTTAAAGGTACTTGATTACTTTAAACCACAATTTCTTCTTGGGCTTACTGCAACTCCAGATCGTGCTGACAATGGTGATGTATATAAGTTATGTGATTATAATATTGCCTACGAATGTGATTTTAGAGTGGGAATAAATAATGGTTGGCTTGTTCCCTTTGAATATTTTGGGATATATGACGATACTGATTATACTGCTATTCCATGGAGAAGTGGAAAATATGATCTTGAAGCCTTGGAAAACTCCCTGATTATCGAAAAAAGAATGGCTTTAGTTTTTAATAAATATCTCCAATACAGGAAACAATCAACAGTTGCCTTCTGTGCCAGTGTTAAACATTGCCAGTGTATGCATAACTATTTTAAAAGTAAAAAAATAGCCAGTGCTATAATAATTGGAGATACCCCTGTAGAAAAAAGACAGGAGATTATCCAGAAATTTAAAGAACATAAACTGGATATCATATTTACTGTAGATGTCTTCAACGAAGGTGTTGATATCCCATGTATTGACACTATACTTTTTCTAAGACCTACAAATTCATATACAATCTTTATTCAGCAACTAGGAAGAGGACTTCGTACTTTTGAAGGAAAAAACAAGGTACGTGTGCTGGATTTTGTAGGAAACTACAGGGGAGCTGAGGCAAAGCCTTCATTTTTATGTGGTAACTATACAAAAGAAGAAACTCGTACTATATCCCCTATTGATGAAGAATTTGTGCTTCCAGCAGGATGTAGTGCTAACTTTGATTTGGAACTCATTGACTATTTTGAAGAATATAAAAAACATAGGGATAACATTAAGGATAGACTTATCAGCGATTTTATACGTGTTAAAGAGAAATTAAAGAGAACTCCAACAATTATGGATATATATACTTTTGGGGATTTTCCGGTTCATATGTATATTCAAAAATTTAAAACATGGTATGACTTTTTAAAAGAGACAGGTAATCTTTCACAAGATGAAAAGAGATTTTCTAAAAGAGCATTGGAGTTTTTGAAATTTACTGAAAAGACAAGTATGACAAAATCTTACAAAATACCATTGCTTCTTTCTTTTTTACAACCTCAATTAAAATCTCAAGTAACTTTAACTGAAATAGGAAAATTCTACAAAACTTTCTATAATGATAAGTTACATGGAAAAGATTTAAATAATAAAAAACACAACAATTGGGAAAATTGGGAAATATCAGAATTTGAAAAACTTGCTAAAGACAATCCAATTAATTTTCTTACAAAAGATGGTAAGCACAGCGAATTTTTTACATATGAAGATGATACTTTTAAACTTAATCAGGAACTATACAAAGAGATTAGTGCTAACTCTGCTCTTTTTTCAAATATACTTGATAGGCTAGAATATAGAAATATTAACTATTTTAGAAGAAAATATATGGAGGAATAATGTCAATAAAATTTTATGATGATAATGCAGATAACTTTTTTAATAATACAGTCAATGCAGATATGAAAAATCTATACTCACAATTTGAAAAATATCTAAAATATAATAGTGGTGAAATCCTTGATCTTGGATGTGGAAGTGGAAGAGATTCCAAATATTTTATAGAAAAAGGATTTAAAGTAACAGCTTTAGATTTATCTCCAAAACTTGCAGAAAAAGCTAGCAAATATATTGGACAGAAAGTTATTGTTGGTGATATGAGAGATTTGAAATTTGATGATAAATTTATAGGTATCTGGGCATGTGCATCTCTTTTACATTTAAATGAAGAGGAAGTCCTTACAACTTTAGAAAAATGTATTTCCGCCTTAAAAAAAGACGGAATACTCTATGCCTCTTTTAAATATGGAAATAATAATTATGAAAAAGATGGTCGCACTTTTACCTGTTTTACAGAAGAAAAATTTACAGATTTTGTGGCTAACTTAAAATTTGAAATTTTAGCTTTTTTTATTACTGAAGATGTGAGAGCTGATAGAAAAAATGAAAAATGGTTTAATGTTATAATGAAAAAAATATAAAATAAAAAACAACCTCCAATATCCAGGAGGTTGTTTTTATCAATTTGAATATTTTTCTGCAGCCATCATAAAACCACTTTGATCATAGGCATAATCTATATCAGGTCTTATATCAAAATCAAGATCTTTAGCTTGTGAAACAATCAAATCAACAGTACTTCTTGTTTTCTTAGGTGGGTACTTATATTTACTCAATAATCTTCTCACACTGTTTTTTATCTTGGCTTTTACACTTTCTTTATCGTACCAGTCAATAGAGACACTTCTTTTTATCATATCAGTTAAATCTTTAACAATTTCAATCATTGTTTTATCAGATATCTCTTCAAAAATACTTTCATCTTTAGTTAGAATATCATAAAAGGCCATCTCCTCGTCTGAAAGTCCTAATTTTTTTCCTTTATTCACTTCTTCATTGACATCTCTAGCCATCTCTTTTAACAATTCCATCATTTCAAAACTTGTAAACTCTTTATTTTTATATCTACTAATAGCTTTCTTTAATTTTTCAGAAAGTTTTTCCGATGCGACAATATTTCTTTTTCCAAATGATTTTATCTTTCCTTCTAAAAGTTTTTTTAGCATTTCAACAGCAAGATTTTTATACTTTATTCTACTCAGATCTTCTAAAAATTCTTCAGAAAATATTGATAAATCGGGATTTTTTATTCCAAGTTCACCATATACGTCAACTACTTCTTCTGAAATAATTGTTTTAGCCATCAATTTTGCTAATCTGTCATTTATCTCTTTTTCAGTTAATATTTTTCCATTTGGTCCTATTGTTGGTCTGTTTTCCAATTTCATTAAACTTGCTCTTACTGCTTTAAAATATGCAATTTCACAATTTAATCCAATCCCCTCTTTTGTTGTAACACAAAGAGCATGTGCTTTAGAAAGTGCCAAGACATTGTCAATAAATTCATTCTTATAATTTTTTTCTTGATTATCCTTATTTAAAATAAAATCCATTCCAGCAATTATTATCTGCCCTCTTTTTAACGAACTTTCATCCTTATAATCTGAATAATCAAATCCGTGGAACAGCTCTTTAACTTTTTCATAATATTCAAGCATTATAGCAACAGCTTCCTCTTGATTAATTCCAGTAGTTTTTCTATCATTATTACTGTACTGTTTCAAGGCTCTTTTTAAATCGTCACCAATTCCTATATAATCTACTACAAGTCCTCCACTCTTATCCTTATATACCCTATTTACTCTGGCAATAGCCTGCATTAGATTATGTCCTATCATCGGTTTGTCTATATACATAGTATTTAAACAAGGAACATCAAATCCAGTAAGCCACATATCTCTTACTATTACCATTTCCAGCTCATCATTATCATCTTTCATTCTATTTGCTAGCTCTTCTCTATCTTCTTTTGTAGTAAAATGAGGTTTAAATTCCTCTGGATCCTTTGCTATATTACTTGTCATTACTACTTTTATTTTCCCTTTTTTCTTATCATCACTATGCCATTCTGGTCTTATTTTTACTATTTCATTATAGAGGTCAACACATATTTTTCTAGACATGCATACAATCATGCATTTTCCATAAGCATTTTTTCTTCTCATTTCCCAATGAGCAACTAAATCTTCAGCCAATGTTTTTATCCTATTTTTAGCACCAATTATAGCTTCCATTTTAGTTATATCTCTTTTTTTGCTCTCAACTATTCTCTCCTCTTGTTGAGACATTATATCTTTAAACTCATCATCAATTTTATCTATTAAGTCCTTATTTAGATCCAGTTTTATAAATCTATTTTCATAATAAATCTTTACAGTAGCTCCATCCTCCACAGCTCTCGTCATATCATATATATCAATATAATCTCCAAAAACTGCCACTGTAGATTTATCATCAAAATCAATTGGTGTGCCTGTAAACCCTATGTAATTGGCATTAGGCAAAGCATCTCTTACATATTTTGCATAACCATACTTACTATTTCCAAATTCATCCATTTTTGCATCTAATCCATACTGTGATCTGTGCGCTTCATCTGCGATTATATAGATATCTTTTCTTAGAGAAACTGGTTCTAAATCCTCACTTTCTTGAGATGAGAATTTTTGTATTGTTGTAAATATGATTCCTCCACTTCCAACATTTAACATATTTCTTAAGTTTTCTTTGTTCTCTGCTTGTTTTGGAGTTTCTACTAAATATCCAGTACATTTTGAAAATGTCTCAAATAATTGATTATCTAAATCATTTCTATCAGTTAAAACCACTATAGTTGGATTGTTAAATTTTTTCATTAATTGCCCTGCATAAAAGACCATTGTCAAGGATTTTCCACTTCCCTGAGTATGCCATACAACACCTATTTTTCCTTCATTAGCTATTGCTATTTCTGTTTTTTCTAGTGCTTTTTTTACAGCAAACATTTGATGATACTGAGCCAATATCTTAATTTTATCTGGACTCTCATTTAAAAACAAAAGAAAATCTTTAGTAATCTCTAAAATTCTCTCTCTCGAAAGCATTCCCCTTGTTAATACTTCCATCATCATCGCACTAGTAGGTGCTATTTCTATTCCATCTATTGTTCTAAAACTCATAAATCTCTCTTCATTTGAAGATATGGTTCCAGCTTTTGCATTTACTCCATCACTAATTACACAAAAACTATTATACACAAATATTTTTGGTATAATTGATTTATAATTATTTACTTGAGTATATGCCTCTTGAATTCCTACATTTTCATTAGATAGAGATTTTAGCTCTATTAAAACCAGAGGTAATCCATTTACATACAATACAACATCTGGTATTCTTAAATCTTTTCCCTCTACTTTTAATTGATTTACTGCTATAAATTCATTACTATCAATATTTTCAAAATCAACTAGATAAACCTTTCCTCCACTATGTTTCTTATTTTTCTTATCAATGTATTCTCCAACATTTACCCCTTCAACAAGCATTTTATGAAATTGCTCATTAGATTTGATAAGAGTTGTTTCTGGAAGACGCATCACTTGCTTCAAAGCATCTTCTTTAACATAATCTGGCATCATAGGATTTAGACGATAAACTGCATCTCTCAATTTTTCCTCTAAAATTACCTCTCTCCTGTCGGTTCTTTCCGTTTTCCCACCTGGCAAATATTCCCATCCTAATTCTTCTAATAATTCTAATAAGGCATCCTCTAAATGAGATTCTGCATACTTATAGTTCTCACTCATATTTTTCCCCCTAAATTCCAAACTTCTATTTTGAATTATTCACCTTTTGTATTAGTGATAAAATATATTCTATATCTTTGTCATCACTGACTGTAAATTCGTAGTCACCATTACCCCAATGGCCAATATTTGATACATCTTTTGCAAGATTTTTAAAATCATCAATGTCCCCAAACTTTGCATTTAACCATATTTTCAATCCTTTTTTTTGTAATTGAAAATCCACCAGATTTTTTTTATTGTTTTTAAATGCTATATAGAGCTTTTTAGGTTCTATTTTTATATCAGGATACATAAGTTCTATACGTTCCTTATATTCCTCAAATAATTCTATAATCTCTTCTGTTGAATCCTTTGTATGATCTTCAATTGTATATTTTTTTACTTTCTTTGAGATGTCGTTAATAACATTGTTGCTACCAGCTATTACTTTTATATCCACTGCATTGCTATCTCCTTTAATATTCTCAAAAGAAATTATTCCACCTTCATATCTTTTTAATTCATATAACTCAATTGGAAGATTTTTAAAATTTAAACTATCTTTTTGATACTTATTAAAACTTTGAGATATAAAAATAACTTTAGTTTGAGTCCAATCTATCTCATTTCTCTTCAAAGTATCTTGCATTTTTTCATTGTATTCCAAAACTACTTCTGCTTTGTTATTAAGTACAGTAGAAAGATAGGTATATCCTTGATCTATTACACTATAACTATTTCCCTTTTTTATACTCAATAATTACAAAAGATTTATTCTCCTTATCAAAGGCTAGAGAATCCAACCTATAATTTTCAATCGTAAATTCACTCTCAACAAATTCTAAATCTAAAAGATAATCTAGATTTTTTTCTACAAAGTTTTGTAAGTCTTTTTCTAACTTAAATTCATCAAGATAAATTTGTTCAACTTTCCCATTTATATTTTTTAATAACATAGATTACACTCCTAATAAATTTTTTAGTAAAATAAACAATAATTTAGAAAATTTAGCCAACTTATTTTTTAAAGACTGGTATTTTAGAAAAAAAATTAATCATCATTTTATAAAAGAGAACTGGAAAACTGGAACAGTTTCAATGATAATTAATTTACATGATAACCAACGGATTCCATTGAGTTCAAAAACAAGAAACCTGATGACAAAAAAATATCCTTACTATGGTGCTGCGTCAATTATGGACTATGTTGAAAATTATATTTTTGATGGAACATATTTATTATTGGGTGAAGATGGTACAGTTAGTGATTCTAATGGCTATCCAATATTACAATATGTTTATGGCAAATTTTGGGTTAATAATCATGCTCATGTTATAAGTGGTAAAAATGGCTTTTCCGTTGAAATACTTTATTTATTATTTAAAAATATTAATATTACTTCTATAATTACTGGAGCTGTCCAGCAAAAAATAAATCAACAAAATTTGAAAAAATTAAAAATACTAATACCAGATAAAAATTCTTTGGAAAATATTAATAAAATTATTCAACCCATCTTCAAATATATAAGATTAATAAATATTGAAAATAAAAGACTGCAACAAATCAAAAAAATAATACTTCCAAAGCTTTTATCAGGGGAAATAGATATATCCAACATAGAACTTGGAGAATTACTATAATGATATAAAATAATAAATTATTGTTTATCTCATTGTTTAATTCTATTTTTTTATCTAATTTCTCTAGAATATTTATTATTGATTCTTGAAGTTTTAAACTTGGTATTTCTATGTGTACATTCTCTAAATCTGCTATTGTAATTTGTGATTGTGCAGAACCTGAATCTAAATACTTTAAATTATTTTTTAAAAAATAATAATAAAGATATTTATTTAAAACTGCTGTCTCATCATTTATTATTCTTATTGCTAAATTAGTTAGATAACTTTTTTCTCTAATAATTTTAACATCTCCTGTTCCACCAACTCCCCTAGCAATAACTATAATTTCATTTTTTTCTACATTGTATTCATCATAATATCCATTGACTCTATATCCACTGAAAACTGGAAATTTTCCTTTTTCACTTATTTTTCTTTTCATAGGCATTTTACCATATTTAAAATTGACAAGTTCTTTTAACTTCTTTTTTATTATTTTCATATTATTCCCTCTCAACTTATATACTTTTTATGTGCTAACTTTACATTACTTTGTTTTACCATAGCATATTGTAAGGTTGTGTCAATTCTCTGATGTCCCAATAATTTCTGTAATTGTTCTATCGGCATCCCTTTATCTATTGCTATTGTTGCTAATGTTCTTCTAAATTTATGTGGATGTACTTTAGAAATATTCAGTCTTTTACCAAGATTTCTTAATCTTGCTTCAATTCCACCAATTGTCATTCGCTTATATGGTTTCCTTATAGAAACAAAAAGAGCTTTCTCATTGTCTTCTCTACTTTCAAGATAATTTGATAAATGTATCTTAGTTCTTGCATCAAAATACACAATTCTCTCTTTATTTCCTTTTCCAAATACTATACATTCTCTTTCGTTAAAATTTATATCTTCTTTGTTTAACAAAACCAATTCTCCTACCCTCATTCCAGTAGAAGATAACATATCTATCAAAGCTAAGTCCCGTAAACAACCACAACTGTCTCTCATAATTTCAAGAGATTCATCTGTATATGTTTCTTTAATTATCGTAGGTGACTTAATTTTATGTATTCTTCTTACAGGACTTTTAAGTATGTAATCTTCATCCTCTAACCATGAAAAAAAACTTGAAAAAATTCTTCGCATATTATCAATAGTTAATTTGCTTGTGTTATTCTCTTCTTGGTAACGAGTCATATAGTTTCTTAAATCCTCTGTAATAATTTCCCTAATTGGTTTATCAATTGCTATTAGCATCTTTTCAATTGCTTTTTTATAATATTTTAACGATTTTTCTGAACATCCTTCAATCCTTTTAGCTGCTGTAAATAAATCTAATAATTTTATATTTGATTCATTTTCTAAATTATTATCTTCTTTTTTAGCATTTAAAGAGTAGCTAGCAAGATTATTAGAAATTACTTTCTTTAATCTTGTAAGTTGGGCATTATTTAAATATGGCAACATTTCTTGAATAACATTTTGGATAATTTTTTCCTTTACATTCATTTTTCCTCCATTATTCTCAAGAAAAGTTGCTCAACGGCATCTCTTGAGCGTTTATATCTCTTTGCCGTTGTAAAAAGAGTAATTATTTTTTATATATAAATTTTTAATTTAGTAAGATATACAATAATTTATTATTTTAGTTTTGTTACATCTAATTCTCCAGATAATAATTTTGGGAGAAGAAGTTGCTTTAATTCACTAAGAGACTTATTTTCTAATTGATTCTTAAGAATATTTTTAAAAATAGGAAGCATTAACTTATTAAAATTAGATAGTCTTATTTTATTAGGTTCTCTGATTTCTAAATTTTCAAATTGAGTTTTATTTAAGTTACAAATTGTACTTCCACCAGAACCAAAATTAATTATATCAATGGCTAATTCTTTTAAGGAAAAGTAAAGATAATATATGAGACTGCTATCTTTAGGAATAATTGAATTAATCTGTTGGTTTGTTTGACTTTTTTTTGATGTAAGAGAAACCAAACCAGCTGTTCCTATACAACTAACACAGATTGTATTTTCAGGTAAAAATTTTGTTTTTTGAGTATTTGCCCCATATACTGATAGATATCTTTGTGTTTCTGTAATATACACTGTATTATGCATATCTGGAATTGTAATAAATGGAATTTCCTTACCATAGTAATCTTCATTTTTAGTTGATGGTGTTTTACCAGTAACAATGCGATTCGCATAATTCTTTAAAGGGGACTTTTTTTCATGTCCATCATCTATAAAATTTTTATTGTATATTATAGTTGCTAAATTTTCTAAATTATTGTTTATCTCATTATTTAATTTTATTTTTTCATCAAACATTGATAGTATTTGTGCAATTTTCCTTTGTTTTGATAAACTTGTTATCTTTATATTTAATTGATTTAACACTTTTGTAGTTAAACTTGGAATAGCTGTTCCTTCATTTAATACCGCTAAATCATAATTATGTAATAAATAATATAAATATTTTCCATCTACTCTTTCGCTATTTATTTTACTCCAAAATATCGTATCTACTGTCCAAAATGGTTTATTAACATAAAATAAATTATTTAAAGATCCTTTTCTTGGAATTAAAATGCTCTCTTTATCATATAAATATTCATCAACATACCTTATTATTCCTCCACTTCCGTAGCAAGGATAAGAACCATTTCTTAATTTCTTATGATCTTTTCCATATTTTAGCTCAAGTAAATCTGATAGTTTATACGTTTCCATAAAATATCACCCTACATCTCAAAGCCTAAAGCTTTTAAATTTTTCTTTATCTCTTCTTCAAGTTCCCTACTTTTCTTAAATTGTTCAGATAGTTCTTTTGTTAAAGCTTCCATTTTTTCTTCAAATGGTATTCCATCATCCTCTTCTTCTTCAATTCCAACATATCTTCCTGGTGTTAGTATATAATCATTGTCTTTTATTTCCTCTAAAGTTGCACTTTTACAGAAGCCTTGCACATCTTCATATTCTTCATTACCATCATATGAACCACGCCATTTATGATAAGTACTTGCGATCTTTTCAATGTCGTCCATTGAAAAAGCTCTCAAACTTCTTTCTACAAGTTCTCCTAAGTTTCTTGCATCTATAAATAATACTTCATTTTTTCTTTTTCTATGTTTTGGATTATTCTTATTTCTATTTAAAAACCAAATACATGCTGGAATTCCAGTTGTTAAAAATAACTTATCAGGTAATGCTACTATACAATCTACTATATCATCTTCAAGCATTGCCTTTCTAATTTCAGCTTCTCCACCTGTAGAAGAAGATAGTGATCCATTAGCAAGAACAATTCCAGCAGTTCCATTTGGAGCTAAATGATGTATCATATGCTGTAACCATGCATAGTTTGCGTTTCCTTCTGGAGGTGTTCCATATTTCCATCTTACATCTCCACTCAAAGATTCATGCCAATAATCCTTTACATTGAAAGGTGGATTTGCCATGATGTAATCCATTTTCTTTCCTTTATGTTGATCTTTTGTGAAACTATCAGCTGGTTCTTGTCCTAAATCAACTTCTATTCTTCTAATAGCAAGGTTCATTTTACAAAGTTTCCATGTTGTACCGTTACTTTCTTGACCAAATATTGAAATATCTTCAGATTTTCCTCTATGAGCTTCTATAAATTTTTCAGATTGAACAAACATACCTCCACTTCCCTCTCATGTCAAGCTTATGACAAAAAAGGGATTATAGTTATGTAATATAAAAGAGAGTGATTGCTCACTCCCTTTGCTACTTCCATATTATGTTCAACACTTCGTTTCCTTCGCAGATTACTGAGTCTATATATTTCTCCATCAATTCTCTGGTAAGTTTAGTGTTGTCTATTACTTCTTTTTCTTCTTTTGCTTTTTGTATTTTTTCTTTTATTGCTTGTATTTCTTCATCTATCAAATTTTTAGAGTCAATGAATTTTTGTCTATTCATCTTGCCTAATTTATACTTCTCAAAATTATGCATTTTTTTAGCTTCAAGATCTTCGATAGATTTTTCCATTGGTTTAACTTTTACTTTTTCATCCTTGATTGGATCTTCTAAACCATATTTTTCCTTTATTGCTTCAAATACTTGCTCTTCAAGGCTTCCTGCTCTTGAGTTCTTATGTTTTACATTATTACACTTACATATCCTACAAGTAAAATATGTGTGAACTCTTATGCTTCCATCTTGTCGTTTTCTTTTTGATTGAATACATCCTAAAATGTGATTGCAAGTTGGACATTTTGCAAAACCTTGTAGTGGAGATTTCTTTCTCCATTCATAATCGGTATTTTTACCTTTCATAAACAGATTCTTCTCTTTAATCTTTTGAACTTTTTCAAAGTCTTCTCTAGATATAATAGCTTCATGATTATTCTCAACTCTTTCCCACTCTTCTTTTGGTTTGAATTTAAACGAAGATGGATTCAATACTGACTTATCTTGCATATTGAAAGTATAAGTTCCAGTGTAATTTTCATTCGCTAATACATCTATTACATTGCCATTAGTCCAAGTTGGTCTAGGCTTTTTAGCTGTTCTAATTATTGAATATTCGAAATCAAGGTTTGTTATTTCGCTCTTTCTTTTTGATGGTGTTGGAATTTTTTCCTCATTTAATATCTTAGCTATATTTCTTGAAGATATACCATCAAGTGCAAGTTTGAAAATCTTCTTTACTATCCAAGCTGTTTCTTCATCGACTATGATTTTATGTCTATCATTAGGATCTTTCATATATCCCAATGGTGGACTCCAAGCTAAAAACTTTCCTTGTTTTTTAAGTGTAGTCATAGATGATTTTACCTTTTCAGAAATATCTTTTGTGTAGAAATCATATAATAGTCCCTTGAATTGAATATCTAAATCTGTTCCATTTCCCTTTTCTTTGTTGCTATCATAGCCATCATTTATGGCAATGAATCTTACTCCAAGGAATGGAAATATATTTTCAAGATAATCTCCAAGGGTTATATAATCTCTCATAAATCTGGACAAGTCTTTTACAATTATCGTCTGGATATTATTTTTCTTTACATCTTCGAGCATTCTTTGAAAAGCTGGTCTATTTTCATTTGTTCCAGAATATCCATCATCGACATATTCTTCTCTTGTAAAGTTCTTAAATTCTTCATTCTTATCGAGATAATCATTTAGATATGCTCTTTGATTTATGATACTTTCACTTTCATCAGTCTTTATCATATCTTCAACGGATAATCTAATATAAATAGCAACCTTACTCATCGTCTGTTCCTCCTACCAAATTATCTATATTGAATTTAAAGACTATTTCAAATTCGTGTTTATCATAAACTATTATTTTTTCAATTAAGCTATGGATTAAATCACCAGGTAGCTTTTCTAAATTCTTTGAAGCATATAAATCATTTATCCATTTTGTTGATTTTAATCTTTCTTTTTTAAGTTTTGATATATTAACTTCGATTGCTGAAATCTCATTATCAAATGTAGACATATGACTTTGAGCAATCTCTCTTCTTAATAGATACTCATCTCTATCAATCTTACCTAGACTGTATTCTTCATAGGCTCTTTGAATGATATTTTCTTCATTTAGATTTTTTCTTTTAAGATTTTCTATGTCTTTCTTAAAAGTATCTATTGCTTTATTAAATCTAGATTTAATTCGGTTAACAAATTTTGTCTTGCTAGTTGTCTTCATAATAAACTCAGAAATCTTATCACTAATAGCCTGATCTAAATCTCTTTCCATAATGAATACTGATTTTTCGGGTTTTATACTTCCACTAAATCTCTCATTCTGAAATGAATAGTAAAGTCTATCTTTATTTTTACCATAGATACGAGTTCTTCTATTAAGTTCTTTGCCAGTATTATTATTGATTACAAGACCTTTAAATCTGTTATCATAGTCCCTATTTTCAAAATTGTGCATTGGCGAACTGAAAACATGATTTTTCTTTCTTTCTCGTCTTTCTTGTAATATTCTTTCGTGAACTTCCCTAGAAATGATTGCTTCATGAGCATTTTCACAAATTATATACTGACTTTCATCTACAAAATGTTGTTTAATGCCTTTTGCAAGATTTTGTTGCTTAACTCCTTGTACTAAAGTCCCCGTATAAGCTGGATTTGTAAGCATTTTAGAAATTGTCCCTTTATTCCATTCAGGATCATCATCTTCTCTATAAACTCTCCCAGTTTTATAATAAATCATTCCAGGAGCATACCCTTTTTCATTAAAATGCTTTGCGACTTCATATTGGCTTTTGCCTTGAAGAGTTAAATCAAACATCTCTTCTACGATAAATCTAACATTTTCATCGATTACAAGTTTTTGACCTTCTTTAGATTTTTTAATCTTGTATCCGTAAGGTGGAACAGAACCAATAAAGTATCCGTTTCTTGCTCTGTTGTGTTTTGAGGTTTTTATCTTAACTGAAATATCCTTAGCATACATATCATTGATAATATTTTTAAGAGTAACCTCAAAAGATTTCTTTGAGTCTGTTTCTTTAACTGTGTCTAATTTATCATTAACTGAAATAAATCTAACACCTAGAAATGGAAACACTTTATCAATCAATCTTCCCATTTCGAGATATTCTCTTCCAAGTCTTGATAAATCTCTGATAATAATACAATTGATTCTTCTATCCCTAATATCTTGCATCATATTCTGAAATGATGGTCTTTCAAAGTTTGTCCCACTATATTCATAGTCAGTGTAAACTTCTAAAACATCTATATTTTCTTTTAATGCATACTCTTTACAAGACAGTATTTGAGTTTCTATTGAGTATGATTTTTCTCTCCACTCTTCTGTTCTTTCGTTAGATAGTCTTGTATAAATTCCGGCCTTAAAGACTTTTCTTTCTGTCTTTTCGCTTTTCTTTTCAATATATCTTTTGGAAGTTCTTGCCATTATAAAACACCTCCAACTAATTGAATTGGAGTCTTATTTTCAAGAGCATTTCCAAATACCTTATTTATTGAAATCAAATTCTTCTTTACTTCGGACTTGCTCTCACTTTCTTCTTTTATAAGGGTCTTCAGTAAGTTAACTGTTTCCAAGTTATTAAAGACAAAATTAATCTCATTATTTTCTCCGATTTCAATTCTATCTATAAAAGATACAATTGTTAGTCTATTAAGAGTGCTTAAATCAGTGGGAACAATTTCGGAAACCAAACTGTCCTTTTTTTTCATCTTTTCTTGCAAGTTGGCAAGTATATTTTTCTTTGTAGCAATTTGTTTCTCTATTTCCCTGATTTTAATAAGATAATTTTTTCTGAACCTTTCAAACTCTTCAGAAGTTATAAGTTCGTCTTCTAAGTCCATATATAAAGATTGTCTAAGTCTTTCGTACTTTCTCTTTTCTGAGTTTAAGCTTTCAAAATCAATGTTAAATGTTACTTTTGATACATCTAACTTATTAACTTGACTTAGTAGTTCATTGTATTTTTTTAAATAATCTTTAAGTGCAAAAAGAGTCATATCCAGTAGATAATCTTCTTTTATACTATGTCTTGTGCAATCTCCTTTGTTATTATAGTGAGAACAAATATAAAAAATATTATATCCATTCTTGGACTTAACCTTTCTTCTAACCATTGAAGATCCACAATCTTTGCAATAAAGCATTCCTGATAAAATATGTGGTATATCTGCTGATTGTTTTACATCTCGGAGCATCATCTTATTAGCCAAAGCATAAATGCTTTTTGAAATAATAGGCTTATGAGAGTCGTTTATTACAATCCAATCTTCTTCATTTACTTCTACTTCTCTCTTAGACTTGTAATTTAGTTTTCTAGTTTTTCCTTGTTCAAGCACTCCTATATAGACCTTATTTGTAATAATCCTATTGACCATTTTTGCGTCCCATTTAGAGTCTTTAACAATAAAACCAGTAGTATGATTATCGCCAGAATTTTCTTTATGCTTAGATGGTGTTACACAACCTATGCTATTTAAAAAATCTGCAATAGCCTTAGACGAATAACCGTCTATCTTCATATTGAAGATTCTTTCAATTATGTGCGAAACTTCTGTATCAACGACTAACTTATGTTTGTTTTTGCTATCCTTCTTATAACCAAAAGGAGCAAATGCACCAATAAATTCACCATTCTTTCTTTTAATTTCTTTTGAAGATTTAACCTTCATAGAAATATCCCTACAATAAGAATCATTAATAAAGTTTCTTATCGGAAGAATTAAGTGTGTATCGCTTACATCTGCATTTTCACTGTCATAGTTATCGTTTACGGATATAAATCTTATACCTTTTTCTGGAAATATCTTTTGAAGATATTTTCCTGATTCGATATAATCTCTCCCGAAACGGGATAAGTCCTTCACAATAATTGTTTTGAACTTCTTTTCTTTAAGATCTTGAATCATCTTCTTGAATTTTGGTCTGTCAAAATTAGATCCTGAAAAGCCATCATCTACATATTCAGCAACAACTTTAAAATCATTGTCCCTTGCATATGATTTGATAATCTGTCTTTGATTTGAAATAGAATTACTTTCTGTGCTATCTCCATCCTCTCTCGATAAACGAAGATACATACAAGCAAATTTTTCCATCACAAAACCTCCTTAATTTGTATTTGGGCAAATAGTCATTAAGGAGTTCTTCTACCACTTATATTTTACCGCACCCAAGTTTTTAAGTCAGCACCCCAGCTTATAGTCTTATACAAGCTCTACATAAATAAAGTTCTACAATATCTAGTAAGTCGAGTGACTCTTTATCACTTTGAGTGTAAGTAATTTTTTTAGAATAATCTTCTTTTGATATTTGCTCTTTAGGTTTACATTTCTTCTTTTCTTTTGTATTCATAGGTTTTACCTCACAATATAAAATTAAAGTTTTTTGACATTGACAAGTGCCTTGGATTAGCAACATAGGAATCTCACCTCCGCCTCTATTCAGGATGAGCCGGCTTCAACCTTAGAAGTATCATTATCCTCACTTTCTTCATAGCGAATAGGGTATCCCTCCCTATATTCAAACTCTTACTTATCGCTCCCTTTCTTCTTCCCTTGCTTTTAGCTTAGCAGTACTTGTTTTGCCGAATTATTCAGCAGAAAGATCTTGGCGGATAGGTTATTACGCTCCAAAAATGATTAATGTCTTGTCTTGGTCTATTCAATTGTTAAGGTTCAAAATTTATCGAGAGCTATTAATCTTTTTAAAATTTGACCATCAGAAAATACTTATCTTGATGAAACAAAATTGTTTAAAATTACCCTCTTATACTTAACAGTGAAAAGAAGTCTTTCCTGGTAACCAATTTTCAAAAATAAATTTGGTTAAATAAAAAGGTCCAATTCCCACTGCATGAGTAACAGTGAAAATTAGACCCATTTGGTAACTGTCATCTAAAAGTCTTCTAGCATTTCTTTTAATTTTTCTAAGACTTTATTACGCCTTTTAATAACGGCTGGATGAGAAATATTCAGTTTAGCAGCTACTTCTCTAATTGTTTCTTCTTTATAAAAAAGACTTTCTATCAAATCCCTTTCAACAGGGTTGAGTTTAGAAATAGCTCTTCTTACTTCTTCAATCATTTCCTTTGTTTCGATAATTTTTTCAACATCAAATTCCGGGTCTTCTAAATTTTCTTCGAAGTTTCCATCATGATCATAGGAACAAAAAAAGAAACAGTTATTTAACCTGTCTCTTCTTATTTGATATTTCTCTCTATTCAATTCACTATGATAGGCAAGATACACTTCCTTGCTAACAACTACTTTCTTTCCTTCTACAAATAAATAATATTCTTTGTCCATTAATTTTTCCTCCTTGCCCGCATGAATTTCTTTTGTTTGAAAATAAAATTCACACAAGGAGGGCTTCTAATTCTATGCATATATTCTCCTGGGCATAAAAAAAGACCGAAAGAAAATAAATTCTTTCAGTCAATAAATGCCAATATTAAATTTAGGTGCAAATCACCTATCATGGATATTATATATGCACTTAAGTACACATAAAATTCGTATATGGTACTTTTTTCATTCGGAAATAGTACGCAATAAGTTCGTCTTAAATTATTTTTAGATGTTCATTATATCTTCAATGCTACGACCGTCTTCAAGTTGGCTAATAGCAGTCGGTAAAGTATATCCCCAAATTATTACACCAACCAATGCAATTGCTTCTTTTTTTCTTTGATAATAAACAGTTCTCTCTAAAGATACACTTCTCATACAGGCTTCATCAGTAATCTTTTTTTCAGAAATGTAGTAGTTATAAATAATCTTATGATAAATTTCTCCATACTCCGGATAAACTTTTAGCCTAACACAGGCATCATAAATTATTAAAAGCATAAGCTTACTATCCATTACATTGGAAACTCTATTATTAAACTTTTCTTCAACTTTTTCTGGAGCAAATGTAGAAAGATACAAGTAAGCAGATTCTGAAGTTGATCCATAGTTTTCTTTACTCTCAAACATCATAAAATTTGCCCTGCTATCTACTGCCCAGGTAACTTGTCTATATAAACTTAAAATAAGTTTTGCAGCTGAACTAATTACTTCAAATTTCAAGTTGCTATCTGCATACATGTTCATTATATTCTTTAAAGTTTTACTTATTCTCAATCTAATCACCCCAATACAACTTATTTACAAACTTGAATGTTTGTGCTATAATATGAATATAAGTTCAGTTTGTATTATATCTCAAATTGAAAAATAATTCAAGCACTATTGTTCGTATTAAAAGTTATAAATGCACATTAGTACAGGAGGTTAAAGTTATGGCTTTTGCGGATAGATTAAAGGAATTTCGTGAAAAAGAAAAGTTAAGTCAAGCAGATTTTGCAAAAATGATAGGAATAAGTACAAGAACTCTTGTACATTATGAAGACGGAGAAAGATACCCAAGAGATGTCGAAGTTTACAAAAAAATAGCTGAAATTATGGACTGTGATTACAATTATCTTTTAGAAGAAAGTGATGAGTTTTTAAATCGAGTTTATAACATGGGTGGCAAAAGAGAATTAGAAAAAGCTAGAGCATTAACAGAAGGTCTAAGCTCTTTATTTGCTGGTGGAGAAATTTCTGACGAAGATAAAGATGCTGCTTTTGAAGCTATTACTCGTGCTTATTGGGAGGCTAAAAAAGAAAACAAGAAATATGGTCGTAAGAAAAAAGATTAGGTGATTTTATGAGCATGAATCGCTATATATATGATAAGGTAACTCGACTTATAAAAAAATATAAGACACGAGATCCTATCGAATTAATAGAATCTTTGAATATTAACCTGGTATATCTACCTGAAACAAAAATACTTTTAGGAATGTACCATTATATTCAAAGGAACAGATTTATTTTTATCAGTAGTAACACAAATTTTAATAGAAAGACGATATTAGCACACGAATTAGGTCACGATCAACTTCACAGAGATTATTGTATGAGTGGAGGAGCTTTTCATGACCAAACAGTGCTAAACCCTACAAATAAATTTGAAACTGAAGCTAATATTTTTGCAGCTCATTTATTAATTAGTGATGAAGATGTCTTCGATAATATCAATGATCAAGTTTGTGATTATGAAATTGCTGGAAAATTAGGTGTAGATATAAATTTACTAAATCTAAAAATTTCTGAGTTAGCAAAAATGGGCAAGTTTAATAAACCAATTAATGTTAATACACCTCAGGGAGATTTTCTTAAAAACTATCGCCCTGAACATGATGATTATTATTAGGAGACTCTATGGGAATTTTTATTGCAGGATATATTTTATTAATCCTTTCTGGAATAGTTTTTTACTATCTCATCTCTACCTACTCTGTAAAAATCTCAGCATTTTTTATTGATTTTATAGTTGTAGGTTTAGGATTTTATATATCCATAAAAGATAAACTAGATAACAAGTTAGCTATTCCCCTTTCGATTACAGTAGTAATAATTTATGGAATAATGCTAGTTTTGATAAATCAAAAGCTACCAAAAGTTAGCAAGTTTTTAAACTATATAATTGCTTTTATAGGATCATCAGTCGCCCTATGGTTGGCACTTGATTTTATAACAAGCACACTAACCGCTTTTAAGATAATCGGTCAAACTTATCATCAATTACCAATAACAAAAAGTATGATGATAAATTCCTTTATACATTATGTAATTGTATTCTTGATTAGTATTCCAGTGTTTAAAGGTAGAATGAAATTCATACTTGGAGAAACTCATGAGTAAGTTAAATACATTAAATTTTTGAAACAATTTTGACAGTTTTTAAATTTTATTTATTGTTATAATCTCTTTAGTAGGAATAAACTAAAAGAAAAACTTAGGAGATTATATGATTGACTTAGACAAGGTAAAAGAAAAATTGACTGACAAAAATATTAAAAATTATATAGAAGCATATTTGGATATTTCAAGCCAGTCTGAAGATTTTGAAGATGAATGGCTAGATGGTAAAATAGAAGAAAAATATTATAATCAAATTCTTGATATGCACGATTATTTAGCTGGTTATATAGCAAATTACTTCATTCAAAATTATTACATTAAGGATAATAAACATGACTAAACAAGATTGGGAATTATTGAAAGAAATTAGAAAAGTTAAAAATTTGAGTGAAGAAGAACAACAAGTATATTGGATTAATAAATTTGATAAATTAGATTCATCAGAGGATTTAAAAATTAGAAATTCTTTTAAATCACTTAAAGAAGGAAATTATATTACAGTATTCTGGGCAGACAATATCCCCTATCACTTAAATCTTACAAATAAAGGAGTCTCTTACAATCATTTTATTTCTAGGATAAGAAGTCATAGCTATATAATGAAGTGGATATTTGGTATAATTGCTACAGTTATTGGAGCTATTATAATTTCAAAATTAGGTTTTTAGATATAAAATTAAATACACGCTTAACGCTTATAACTTTAATAGCAAGCACAGTAAGTGTACGGACACTTACGAAAAAATTAATGGAGCAGACCTTTATGGCATGCTCCATTTTTTTAATTTTTACCTTGTTAGGGAGAACCCTAAGACCCCAAAATATATTTTATAAAGGAGAATTAAATGGCAAATAGATTTAGAAATGAAAGAATAGAAATAAAAGTAACTAAAGAAGAAAAAGAAGTTTTTGAAAAGAAAATGAAACTTGCTAATTGTAAAACTATGTCTCACTTTCTTAGAAAATGCGTATTAGAAAAAGAAATTTATGTTGTAGATTTAGAACCATTCAGAAACCTACAATGGCTACTTTCAAATGCAACAAATAATATAAACCAGATTGCAAAAGCGACTAATACAACTGGTGTTATTTATAAAAATGAAATTGAATCAATGAATAATCAGATAGAAAAATTATCAAGAGAAATATGGCAGATCCATTCCCTACTTCTTAATAAATCAAAAGAAAGTTCTGGTAATTAGTATGGCAATAACAAAAATACATCCTATAAAATCAACTCTAAATTTAGCAATAGATTATATAACTAAGAGTGAAAAAACTGATGAAAAAATTTTAGTATCTTCATTTAAATGTCATCCATCTACTGCACACATTCAATTTATTAAAACACGAGAAGATAATGATACTAATGGTACAGTTTTGGCTAGACATTTAATCCAATCTTTTCTACCAGGAGAGGTTGATCCTATAAAAGCTCACGAAATTGGAATGGAATTGTGTAAGAAAATTTTAAAAGAAGATTATGAATTTGTTCTTGCAACTCATATAGATAGAGGGCATATCCATAACCATATTATTTTTAATAATGTTAATTACAAGACTGGTAAGTGCTACCAATCTAACAAAAAATCTTACCACAAAATCAGGTATCAAAGTGACGAATTATGTAAAGAAAATAAGCTTTCAGTCATTGATGAATATTATGAAGCTTACAAGAGAAAATATAAAACTGCTGGTAAATCTTGGTACGAATATGACCAAAACAAGAAAGGAAATTCTTGGAAATCTAAACTTCAATTTGATATAGATAGAATGATTAATAAGTCTAAATCTTGGGAAGAGTTTTTAGAAAATATGAAGTCTCTTGATTATGAAATTAAGTTTGGTAAACACATTGCTTTTCGTCATAAAGATAAGCAAAGATTTACAAGAGCAAAGACTATCGGAGAAGATTATACTGAGAAAAAAATCAAAGAAAGAATAGATTTAACAATTAAAAATAAAGCTAATCCTATTAAAAAACGTGTAGGAAATGTTATTGATATATCTACTAATAAAAAAGTACAATCTTCTAAAGGTTATGAAGTTTGGGCAAGAAAACATAATATCAAAACAATGGCTGATTCAATAATTAAACTTAGAGAACAAGGAATTAATTCAATCACTCAGCTCGATGACCTGATCAAAAAATCTGCTGATGATAGACAAGATTTGTTAGATAAAATAAAGAAAATTGAAACTGAAATGAAGAGTTTATCCCAGGATATGGAAAATATAAACACTATAAATAAGTATCGTGAAATCTATAAATACCACAAGAAAAATCCTGAAGATAAACAATTTGCTGAAGAATATTATAGCGAACTTTCCGTCTACAAAATAGCTGCTAAAGAAATCTTAGAAAGCTATAAAAAACTACCAAACACAAAAGAAATATTAACCAAACTCGATAAATTGCAAGAAAAAAAGAACACCCTTATGCAAGAGTATTCTTTGAATAAAGAGCAATTTTATGACCTTGTTCAGTATAGGAAAAACTATGAAAATTATTATGGGAAGGAGGTGGAGAGAACTTAATAAACCCTTAGAATATTTTCTATAAAGGTCTCTTGGAGTTGGTTAAATAAACACCGTCTGTCAAGTTTCCTCTATATATTTCTTCCGCTAAATAAGATAATAGTTCTTTTTGTGAATCCTTGTCGTCAGGGAAAATTATTTTATTTTCTTCATTAATATCAATTTTTAAGTTTAAATTTTTTGCAGACTTAATGATTTCATCTACAGAATTATTCTCAAGAACTCCAGAATCTAATATATATGCAATTTTTCTTCTAGTCCAGTTATTACAAGACTCAGCTACAGAATCTATATCATCTATAGAGAAGCACTCGTTAGAGCAAAAATCTTTTATATCATCAGTTGTTGCTTCTCTATAATATTTGTTTAGGTTAAATATTTGATTCGCCCAATAATACGATTTAAAATATAGATTACCATATTCGTAGTATGCGTCTATACAATCAGTTATAACAATACCTGGTTTATTTTCACATGAAAATGTATGTTTATTAAAAAAAAGTGTAAAATTATGGCTCTTCAGTATCTGTCTGTTAGGCAACCTTTGAAAAATTATTTTTTCGCAATCATCATCATCATCTGAAATAGGCACAAAGATAGCTTTAAGATCTAGCTCATTATCGGAGTTAACAGAAACTTGAGTCACTCCCAGAGGATTATTTATAGCTTCAGTTATTTCATTTGGCAGATCAAAATTTTTTATTACTAAACTCTCATCATTCTCAGGCTTATATGAACCATCAAATTCAATTGTGTTATCTTTGTACCCTTCTATACTTTTAGTAAGTGATTTTTTGATACTTGCATCGTCTTCTCTTTGGGTCTCTATCATTTTTACAGATGTTGAATCTCTACCTGCATTTTCCAAAACATAAATCAATATTCTACCTCCATTAATATATCTTCGAAAATACGTATCACTTTTCTAACGTCATTGCTTTTTCTAATATTTCTCTTGCTTAATAAAGTGAAATCTTTTCCTTGTTCCGTGCTAATTTTATATGAGTTATATCCTACTATCCTCAGTATTGGATTGTTTGTTGTTTTATTTCCTAATACCAATAAAATAGCTGCAATACCCATTAAAATCCAAGAGTAATTATCTATTTCTTTTCTTAATAAATTTTTTATAAATGGAGAAAAATACGATAAAAAGCTTGCTATATACCAATTATTTCCCTCATCATCAACATTAGTTACATTAACTTTAAATACTTGTAAATTATTTCTTAAATATTTAATAAATATTATTTGTGATATCGCTAATATAATGGATATCAATAAACATATCAATCCGACTATTGATTCCTTAGACATCAACGAAGACACACCAATCGCAAGTATATAAGGAATAATAATTGATGAGTTGAAAAATACATGAGAAAGCTTATTTAACATAAATACCTCTACTAATTAAATTTTAACAACTTTCTATTATCAAAAGCACAATCCATAACATCTTCAAGATTTATATAATGCTCAATTATTTTTACTCCATCAAGATCTGTTCTATCTATATGAATCTTAGTGGAATATTTTTTATTTGTAGGAATTAACAATCCATTAACTATTACAGCTTTATTATATTTTTGCCTTAAAAAATACTCATAGAATAGTTGTTTATAGTTTAAGCCTATATCATAATTTCCAAAATATTTAGAATCGAAAATATAAATTTTATCTTTCACTTTGCAATAATGGTCAAACTCAACTTTAAAACACCTATACATCTCATTTTCTAGTTTTTCTGCAATATTATTTTCTACATAGAGTTTATCTGGTTTATAAAATTTAAACCCTGGATTATCTCCCCATATAATTTTATCATCTATATAATTTTCAAAATTTTTATTAAGATATACCTCTATCATTTTTTCCCAATAATCTTCAAACTTCAATGTTAGAAGTTTTACATTATTAGAATTAGAACTTTTCCAGCTTAAATAATCTATAAGTCCCTGAATTAAATATTTCTCATGATCTTTAAAATAGTCATTTTTGATTTTCTTTAAATTCTTTATAACGAAATCTAAGTTGTCAAACAATCGACTTTTATAGCTTTTTTTTAAGTGAAAAATAGCATAAAAATCTAGTTATCCGCATAAAAACTGGACTTATCACACTTTATCAAGGTCAAAACCACTCAATTTACTACTAATTTACTACTTATGAATGAGCTTTGATACGACGATTTATCCTTGAAAAGTGAAGATATAAAGATACTTCCAATAAAATTTGAATATTTAATAGGTAGACACTTCAAAAAATGAGGTGTCTATTTTTTTACCCGATTTTGAAAGGAAGTGAACTTATGAAAACAAAAAATCAAGAATCAAAAGGTCGTTCCCCACTCTTTAAGACCATCAAACATTCATTCAGCCAATAAAAAAGAAAGGATAGGTAAAAATATGGAACTTAAATTTGTGATTCCCAACATGGAAAAAACATTCGGCAATTTAGAATTTGCTGGCGAGGATAAAGTCGTTCAGCGAAGAATCAACGGACGGCTAACTGTCTTATCAAGAAGCTATAATCTCTATTCTGATGTTCAAAGAGCAGATGATATTGTGGTGGTGCTTCCTGCTGAAGCTGGCGAAAAACATTTCGGCTTTGAGGAACGTGTGAAGTTAGTCAATCCACGTATTACCGCAGAGGGCTACAAAATCGGCACTCGTGGTTTTACAAATTACCTTTTACATGCTGACGACATGATAAAAGAATAAAGAAAGAGAGGAAAAATGATGAGATTAGCAAATGGCATTGTATTAGATAAAGACACGACTTTTGGAGAATTGAAATTCTCTGCTCTACGTCGTGAAGTGAGAATCCAAAATGAAGACGGGTCGGTTTCAGATGAAATCAAGGAACGTACCTATGACTTAAAATCCAAAGGACAAGGACGCATGATTCAAGTAAGTATTCCTGCCAGCGTGCCTTTGAAAGAGTTTGATTATAACGCACGGGTGGAACTTATCAATCCCATTGCGGACACCGTTGCTACTGCCACCTATCAAGGAGCAGATGTTGACTGGTATATCAAGGCAGACGATATTGTGCTGACAAAGGATTCTAGTTCATTCAAAGCTCAACCACAAGCAAAGAAAGAACCGACACAAGACAAATAGTCGCTAGGTAGAAAGGAGACTTTTTCGCATGAAACAGCGTGGTAAAAGGATTCGCCCATCTGGTAAAGATTTAGTCTTTCATTTTACGATAGCGTCACTCCTGCCTGTTTTCCTGCTGGTTGTCGGACTGTTTCATGTGAAGACAATCCAGCAGATCAACTGGCAGGATTTTAACCTATCACAAGCAGATAAGATTGACATTCCCTATTTAATTATCAGTTTCAGTGTCGCAATTCTTATCTGCTTGCTGGTAGCGTTTGTATTCAAACGGGTTCGCTATGATACGGTTAAACAACTTTACCACCGTCAAAAACTGGCAAAGATGATACTTGAAAACAAGTGGTATGAATCTGAACAGGTCAAAACAGAGGGTTTCTTTAAAGATAGTGCTGGTCGTACAAAGGAAAAGATAACCTACTTCCCTAAAATGTATTATCGACTTAAAAATGGCTTGATACAGATACGGGTGGAAATCACGCTGGGAAAATATCAAGACCAACTCTTACACTTGGAAAAGAAATTAGAGAGTGGCTTGTACTGTGAGCTGACGGATAAAGAGTTAAAGGATTCCTATGTGGAATATACTTTGCTCTATGACACCATAGCCAGTCGTATTTCTATTGATGAAGTAGAAGCTAAAGATGGTAAACTTCGCTTAATGAAAAACGTATGGTGGGAATATGATAAGCTCCCTCATATGTTGATTGCTGGTGGTACAGGTGGCGGTAAAACTTACTTTATACTGACACTGATTGAAGCCTTGCTTCATACAGATTCAAAACTGTATATTCTTGACCCGAAAAATGCTGATCTTGCGGACTTAGGTTCTGTGATGGCAAATGTCTACTATAGAAAAGAAGACTTGCTTTCTTGCATTGAAACATTCTATGAAGAAATGATGAAACGTAGTGAGGAAATGAAGCAGATGAAGAACTATAAGACTGGCAAAAATTATGCTTACTTAGGTCTCCCGGCACACTTCTTAATCTTTGATGAATACGTCGCTTTCATGGAAATGCTGGGAACAAAAGAAAACACCGCAGTTATGAATAAGCTGAAACAGATTGTCATGTTAGGTCGTCAAGCTGGCTTCTTTCTAATACTGGCTTGTCAACGTCCAGACGCAAAATATTTAGGCGACGGAATCCGTGATCAGTTTAATTTCAGAGTGGCTTTAGGTCGTATGTCTGAAATGGGCTATGGCATGATGTTTGGCAGTGACGTACAAAAGGATTTCTTCTTAAAGCGAATCAAAGGTCGTGGCTATGTTGATGTAGGAACAAGTGTCATATCAGAGTTTTATACTCCCCTTGTACCAAAAGGATATGATTTCTTGGAGGAAATTAAAAAGTTATCCAACAGCAGACAGTCCACGCAGGCGACGTGCGAAGCGGAAGTCGCAGGTGTGGACTGATCTTGCTGGCTGGTGTGGCAATAGCCACGCCAGCACTTAACCCCCCGTATCTAACAGGGGGGTACAAATCGACAGGAAACAGTCAAAAAAACATTAGAAAATCCTTTGGTTACAAGGGATTTACAAAATTTCAGCGTATGTCAAATGGGCTTTAAAAGTTGACATACGCCTTTTTGATTGGAGGGATTTTTACTGAATGAACAAACTTGGTTACAGCATTTAAAAGAAAAACGCTTGGCTTATGGACTATCTCAAAACCGTTTAGCTGTTGCGACTGGTATTACAAGGCAGTATCTAAGCGATATTGAAACAGGAAAAGTCAAGCCATCAGAGGATTTACAGCAGTCCCTTTGGGAAGCTCTGGAACGCTTCAATCCCGACGCTCCCCTTGAAATGCTGTTTGATTATGTAAGAATTCGCTTTCCGACAACAGACGTACAGCAGGTGGTCGAAAACATCTTACAACTGAAACTGTCCTATTTTCTTCATGAGGACTATGGTTTCTATTCTTATTCAGAGCATTATGCTTTAGGCGACATATTCGTCCTTTGCTCCCATGAACTGGACAAAGGAGTTCTGGTGGAATTGAAAGGTCGTGGGTGCAGACAATTTGAAAGCTATCTTCTGGCACAACAAAGAAGCTGGTATGAGTTCTTTATGGACGTTTTGGTGGCTGGCGGTGTGATGAAACGCCTTGACCTTGCCATTAACGATAAGACAGGGATTTTAAATATCCCTGTACTCACTGAAAAGTGCCAACAGGAAGAATGTATCTCCGTCTTCCGCAGTTTTAAAAGCTATCGCAGTGGCGAACTGGTACGCAAAGAGGAAAAGGAATGTATGGGAAACACCCTCTATATCGGTTCATTACAAAGTGAAGTTTATTTCTGTATCTATGAAAAGGACTACGAGCAGTACAAGAAAAATGATATTCCCATTGAAGACGCAGAAGTAAAAAACCGTTTTGAGATTCGATTGAAAAATGAGCGTGCCTATTATGCAGTCCGTGATTTACTCGTCTATGACAATCCAGAGCATACCGCCTTTAAAATTATCAATCGGTATATCCGTTTTGTAGATAAAGACGATTCCAAACCTCGTTCTGATTGGAAACTGAATGAAGAATGGGCTTGGTTTATTGGGAACAATCGTGAACGATTAAAACTAACCACAAAACCAGAGCCTTACTCCTTCCAAAGGACGCTGAACTGGCTATCTCATCAAGTTGCCCCGACCTTAAAGGTTGCGATTAAACTTGATGAAATCAACCAGACGCAGGTTGTAAAAGACATTCTCGACCATGCGAAACTGACAGACCGACACAAGCAGATTTTGAAGCAACAGTCAGTAAAAGAACAGGACGTGATAACAACAAAAAAATAACTCAAATACAAATTCATTGAATATAGAGAGGAGAACATTTTTATGAATTTTGGACAAAACCTTTATAACTGGTTTCTATCAAACGCTCAATCACTGGTGCTTTTAGCAATCGTTGTGATTGGCTTGTATCTTGGCTTCAAGCGTGAGTTTAGCAAACTGATTGGCTTTTTAATTATTGCGATTATTGCGGTTGGCTTAGTCTTCAACGCTGCTGGAGTAAAAGACATTTTACTAGAGCTATTCAATCGCATTATTGGTGCTTAAATAAAACCGTTCTTTTGTGGAATATAAGTGGTTTTCTTATGTTCCGCAAAGGAATGGTACACCAAACGAAGTGCGGTAGGGATTTTTGAATCTCTACAAAGAAAGGACGTGAATATATGGACGATATGCAAGTCTATATTGCGAATTTAGGCAAATACAATGAGGGCGAATTGGTCGGTGCGTGGTTTACCTTTCCCATTGACTTTGAGGAAGTCAAAGAGAAAATCGGCTTGAATGATGAATATGAGGAATACGCCATTCATGACTACGAGTTACCCTTTACGGTTGACGAATACACTTCCATTGGCGAACTCAATCGACTATGGGAAATGGTATCGGAATTACCCGAAGAATTACAATCGGAGCTATCTGCTCTGCTCACTCATTTTTCAAGCATTGAAGAACTAAGCGAACATCAAGAGGATATTATCATTCATTCCGATTGTGATGATATGTATGACGTGGCACGCTACTACATTGAAGAAACGGGTGCTTTAGGCGAAGTACCAGCTAGTCTTCAAAACTATATTGATTATCAAGCCTATGGTCGGGATTTAGACCTTTCAGGAACGTTTATCTCAACCAATCATGGGATTTTTGAAATCGTCTATTAAATCTGTCGGTACATTACTACTGGCAGATTTTCTATTTTACGGGGTGGCTCAATCAGCTACCCCTATTTTTTATGAAAGGATTGATTACATGAAGAAAATACGAAGCTATACCAGTATCTGGTCTGTGGAAAAGGTACTGTATTCTATCAATGATTTTAGACTTCCGTTTCCCATAACCTTTACGCAAATGACATGGTTTGTCGTGTCACTCTTTGCAGTGATGATACTTGGCAACTTGCCCCCTCTTTCCATGATAGAGGGAGCATTTCTCAAATACTTTGGGATTCCTGTGGCTTTCACATGGTTTATGTCTACAAAAACTTTTGATGGTAAAAAGCCTTATGGATTTTTGAAGTCTGTCATTGCTTATGCACTGCGACCAAAGCTGACCTATGCAGGAAAAAAAGTAACGCTTGGCAGAAACCAGCCACAAGAAGCCATTACAGCAGTTAGGAGTGAATTTTATGGCATATCCAATTAAATACATTGAAAACAATCTCGTCTGGAATAAAGACGGGGAATGTTATGCTTACTATGAGCTTGTTCCTTACAATTACTCATTTCTAAGTCCAGAACAGAAAATACAAGTGCATGATTCTTTCAGACAGCTTATCGCACAAAATCGTGATGGCAAAATTCATGCTTTACAAATCAGTACAGAATCCAGCATACGTTCTGCACAAGAGCGTTCCAAAAATGAAGTCACTGGCAAGCTCAAAGCGGTTGCCTATGACAAAATCGACCAACAGACAGACGCTTTAATATCCATGATTGGCGAAAATCAAGTGAACTACCGTTTCTTTATCGGCTTTAAGTTGCTTCTCAACGATCAGGAGTTTTCTATGAAAAGTCTTACCGTTGAAGCAAAAAATGCTTTGTCTGATTTTGTCTATGATGTGAACCATAAGCTGATGGGCGATTTTGTTAGTATGAGTAATGATGAAATCCTGCGTTTTCAGAAGATGGAAAAGCTCTTAGAAAATAAAATCTCTCGTCGTTTCAAAATCCGCAGGTTAGATAAGGACGACTTCGGCTATCTGATTGAACACCTTTACGGACAGACAGGCACTGCCTATGAAGAGTATGAGTACCATCTATCAAAGAAAAAGCTGGATAATGAAACGCTGATTAAATACTATGACTTGATTAAGCCTACTCGCTGTTTGGTGGAAGAAAAACAGCGATATTTGAAAATCCAGCAGGAAGATGAAACCGTCTATGTAGCTTACTTTACCATTAACAGCATTGTCGGAGAACTGGACTTCCCGTCCTCTGAAATCTTCTACTACCAGCAACAGCAATTTACATTCCCGATTGATACGTCAATGAATGTGGAAATTGTAGCGAATCGTAAAGCCCTATCTACTGTCCGCAATAAAAAGAAAGAACTGAAAGACTTGGATAACCACGCTTGGCAAAGTGATAATGAAACCAGCTCCAATGTGGCGGAAGCTCTGGAAAGTGTGAATGAGCTGGAAACCAATTTAGACCAAAGCAAGGAATCTATGTACAAGCTGTCTTATGTGGTAAGGGTATCAGCAAATGATCTTGACGAACTCAAACGTCGTTGTAATGAAGTGAAAGATTTTTATGACGATTTAAGCGTAAAACTGGTACGACCATTTGGGGATATGCTCGGCTTACATGAAGAATTTTTACCTGCCAGCAAGCGTTATATGAATGATTATATTCAATACGTGACCTCTGATTTCCTCGCTGGTTTAGGTTTTGGTGCTACTCAAATGCTGGGGGAAAATGAGGGGATTTATGTTGGCTACAGCTTAGATACTGGACGCAATGTCTATCTGAAACCTGCTCTTGCCAGTCAAGGGGTTAAGGGTTCAGTAACCAATGCGTTAGCGTCGGCTTTTGTTGATTCGCTGGGTGGTGGTAAATCCTTTGCGAATAACCTTATCGTCTATTAT
This sequence comes from Fusobacterium sp. DD2, assembly GCF_018205345.1. NCBI lineage: Bacteria > Fusobacteriati > Fusobacteriota > Fusobacteriia > Fusobacteriales > Fusobacteriaceae > Fusobacterium > Fusobacterium sp. DD2. The sequence goes on along the minus strand of NZ_JADRHM010000004.1, from coordinate 29,359 downwards.
GCGGTGCTTTATGGGGCACAAGCAGTGATTGTAGACCCAAAAGCAGAACGTGGCAGATGGAAAGAAACCTTGCCAGAGATTTCCCATGAAATCAATATCGTCACTCTGACTTCTGATGAGAAAAACAAAGGCTTACTTGACCCTTATGTGATTATGAAAAATCCCAAAGATTCTGAATCACTGGCTATTGATATTCTGACATTCCTTACGGGGATTTCCTCTCGTGATGGGGAACGCTTCCCAATCCTTAGAAAAGCCATTCGTGCAGTAACCAATAGTGAAGTACGAGGGTTGATGAAAGTGATTGAGGAATTACGGGTTGAGAATACGCCACTAAGTACCAGTATAGCCGACCATATCGAAAGTTTTACAGACTATGACTTTGCACATTTATTATTCAGTAATGGTTATGTGGAGCAGTCTATCAGCTTAGAAAAACAACTGAACATTATACAGGTTGCGGACTTGGTACTTCCCGACAAGGAAACTTCCTTTGAGGAATATACCACTATGGAGCTTTTATCCGTTGCTATGCTGATTGTCATTAGTACCTTTGCTTTAGACTTTATCCATACAGACCGAAGCATTTTCAAGATTGTAGATTTAGACGAAGCATGGAGCTTTTTACAGGTAGCACAAGGAAAAACACTATCTATGAAGCTGGTTCGGGCTGGTCGTGCTATGAACGCTGGGGTATATTTCGTGACCCAAAATACAGACGACCTCTTAGATGAAAAACTGAAAAATAACCTCGGCTTAAAATTTGCATTTCGTTCCACTGACCTTAACGAGATTAAAAAGACCTTAGCCTTTTTTGGTGTAGACCCAGAGGACGAAAACAATCAGAAGCGATTGCGTGATTTGGAAAACGGGCAATGCCTTATCAGTGATTTATATGGTCGTGTCGGTGTGATACAGTTCCACCCTGTATTTGAAGAACTGCTCCATGCCTTTGATACCAGACCACCTGTGCGAAAAGAGGTGTAAATGTGAAACCATCAATAGTAAACAGAATAAAATCAAACTGGACGCTGAAACGTCTAGGTAAAGTGGCAATGACAGTGGCTTTCACACTTGTGATTGCCATTTTTCTTTTAGCCATGCTGGGAACGGTGGTTCAAGCTGCGGGCTTGGTAGATGATACGGTCAATGTGGCAAATGAATACAGCCGATACCCACTTGAAAACTATCAACTGGATTTTTATGTGGATAATAGCTGGGGCTGGCTTCCGTGGAACTGGTCGGACGGGATTGGAAAACAGGTCATGTATGGACTATATGCCATTACCAATTTTATTTGGACAATCAGTTTGTATGTTTCCAATGCGACAGGTTACTTAGTACAGGAAGCCTATTCCTTAGACTGGATAGGCTATACTAAATAGGACAAAAGAATACCGAACATGATATATTAAAAATAATAACATCAGGAGGTATTAAAATGGCGAAACATTATGACGAAGACTTAAAAAAACAATTAGTAAAAATTTATAACCAAGGAAACTATTCATACAGAGCATTAGCATCAGAATATGGATTATCAACATCTACCCTTAGAGACTGGGTAATCAAGTATAATAATACAGGATCATTTAACATAGATGATAATAGAACAGAAGAAGAAAAAGAACTAATTAGACTTCGTAAACAGTTAAAACAGTTGGAAATGGAGAATGATATTTTAAAGCAAGCTGCACTACTGTTAGGCAAAAAATAGACCTCATTATCTCGAATAGAGATAAATATAGCATTAGTGCAATGTCTAGACTACTTGGGGTCACAAGAAGTTTAGTCTACTACCATTTAAACAAAGAAAAAGACAACAGATCAGATGAAGATGAAAAACTAATAGAAGAAATAAAAGAAATATTTAGAAAAAGTAGAAATAACTATGGAACACGCAAAATAAGAAAAGAACTAAGGAAAATAGGTTATAAAATATCAAGAAGAAAAATAGGCCGAATAATGAAGGAAAATGGGCTAGTCTCAAACTATACAGTAGCACAATATAAAGTAGTAAGATTAAAATATAACGAAGAAGACATCCCTAACCTTTTGAACAGAGAATTTGACAATAGAGAATACTTAGAAGCAATAGTAAGCGATCTGACATACGTCAGAGTAGGAAGAACATGGAATTATATATGTTTAATAATAGACTTAAATAACCGTGAAATAATAGGATACTCAGCAGGTCAAAACAAAGATGCAAATCTAGTAGCAGAAGCTTTTTACTCAATAAGGCAACCTCTAAATCGTATAAAAATATTTCACACAGACAGAGGAAGAGAATTTAAAAACATAAAAATAGAAGAAATACTAAACATATTTGGTATAAAAAGATCACTAAGTGAAAAAGGAAGTCCATATGACAACGCAGTAAGCGAAGCAGTCAATAAAGTAATGAAGACAGAATTCATATATCAGGAGAAGTTTAATAATCTCCAAGAACTCAAACTGAAATTAGCAGAATACGTATACTGGTATAATAACCTAAGAATTCACGGATCTCTAGGCTATAAAACACCAGTAGAATATAGAAAAGAAGTATAAAAAGCTCTGGAAGTTTCATAAATTAAATAAAATATATGAACAGATTGTCAAGGGCAAATTTCAAGGAAATTTGGGCGAAGCCTTTACCGTTGATTGTCTGAGAATATATTTTATAATCTCAAGAAACTTTCAAGCTTAATAGTGTTCGGTTATAAATTGTCTAAAAAAGGGTTGCCATTCCAGACTTCATTTCCGCTACAGCAGATTCCATTGGTAAGAATATGCAGACCTTAGCTGGTGTGAGTGCAAACGGATTTTCAACAGAGGGTTTCTATGTTGGATTCCTCTTACTCTTGATTTTGGTTCTTGGGGTTTATGTTGCCTATACGGGACTGATAAAGAGAGAAACCACAAAGGCAATTCATGCCATTATGAATTTTGTGCTGGTGTTTATCCTATCGGCTTCCTTTATTGCCTACGCTCCCGACTACATTAAAAAAATCAATGACTTTTCATCAGACATCAGTAATGCCAGTTTATCACTTGGCACGAAGATTGTCATGCCCCATTCCGATAGTCAAGGCAAGGACAGCGTGGACTTAATCAGAGATAGCCTGTTTTCCATACAGGTTCAGCAACCGTGGCTACTGCTTCAATACAACAGTTCAGACATTGAAAGTATCGGTATTGACCGTGTGGAAAGCCTGCTCTCCACCAGCCCAGATTCCAACAATGGCGAAGACAGAGAAAAAATTGTTGCGGAAGAAATTGAAGACAGAAGCAATACCAATCTAACCATTACAAAGACCATTAACCGTTTAGGTACAGTCTTCTTCCTATTTGTCTTCAATATTGGGATTTCCATATTTGTATTCCTATTAACAGGAATCATGATTTTCTCGCAGGTACTTTTTATCATCTATGCTATGTTTCTGCCTGTGAGCTTTATTTTAAGCATGATTCCATCATTTGATGGTATGTCAAAACGAGCCATAACAAAGCTCTTTAATACCATTTTGACACGAGCTGGAATCACATTGATTATTACGACAGCATTTAGTATTTCAACCATGCTCTATACCTTATCGGCTGGTTATCCGTTCTTTTTGATTGCTTTTCTACAGATTGTGACCTTTGCAGGAATCTACTTCAAGCTGGGCGATTTAATGAGTATGTTTTCTCTACAGAGTAACGATTCTCAAAGTGTGGGAAGTCGTGTGATGAGAAAACCTCGTATGCTTATGCACGCTCACATGCACCGTCTACAGCGGAAACTTGGACGTTCCATGACTACTCTAGGGGCTGGGTCTGCCATTGTTACAGGTAAAAAAGGACAGTCGGGTTCGGGGAGTTCTGCAAGGACACAAGCAGATCACTCCCGACCAGACGGAAAGGAAAAATCAACACTTGGAAAACGTATCGGTCAAACCATCGGTACAGTAGCTGATACCAAAGACAGAATGGTAGACACTGCTAGTGGTTTGAAAGAACAGGTTAAAGATTTGCCGACCAATGCAAGATATGCAGTATATCAAGGAAAATCCAAAGTAAAAGAGAATGTCCGTGATTTAACCAGTAGTATTTCTCAAACCAAAGCGGACAGAGCCAGTGGACGCAAGGAACAGCAGGAACAAAGGCGAAAAACCATTGCGAAGCGTCGCTCTGAAATGGAACAGGTCAAACAGAAAAAACAGCCTGCTTCTTCTGTTCATGAAAGACCGACTACAAGACAAGAACAATATCATGATGAACAGACCTCAAAACAGTCTAATATTCAGACTTCATATAAGGAATCTCAACAAGCCAAACAAGAGCGTCCAGCAGTTAAGTCCGATTTTTCAAGTCCAAAAGTGGAACGCCAAGGCAATACCGTTCAAGAAAAAACCGTTCAAAAGCCAGCAACTTCAACCACTACAGCAGATAGAACTTCACAACGTCCAATCACAAAAGAACGTCCGTCTACTGTTCAAAGAGTACCACTACAAAATACAAGAAGTAGACCACCAATCAAAACCGCCACCATTAAGAAAGTCGGTAAGAAACCATGAAGTTGAAAACTTTAGTGATTGGTGGTTCTGGATTATTCTTGATGGTCTTCTCACTGCTTCTGTTTGTTGCCATTTTATTTTCAGATGAACAGGACAGCGGAATTTCCAATATTCATTATGGAGGTGTGAATGTTTCCGCAGAAGTGCTGGCTCATAAGCCTATGGTAGAAAAATATGCCAAAGAATATGGCGTTGAAGAATATGTCAACATACTTCTTGCGATTATACAGGTGGAATCGGGCGGTACTGCGGAAGATGTTATGCAGTCCTCGGAATCCCTCGGTCTTCCACCTAATTCATTGAGTACAGAAGAATCCATTAAGCAAGGTGTGAAGTATTTCAGTGAATTATTAGCCAGTAGCGAAAGGCTCAGTGTAGATTTAGAATCGGTTATCCAGTCCTACAATTATGGTGGTGGTTTCTTAGGGTATGTGGCTAATCGTGGAAATAAATATACCTTTGAACTGGCTCAAAGTTTCTCAAAAGAGTATTCAGGTGGCGAAAAAGTGTCTTACCCCAATCCCATAGCCATACCTATCAATGGGGGCTGGCGATACAACTATGGCAATATGTTTTATGTGCAACTGGTAACGCAGTATCTTGTCACAACAGAGTTTGATGATGATACGGTACAAGCCATCATGGACGAAGCACTGAAATATGAGGGCTGGCGATACGTTTACGGTGGAGCTTCCCCGACTACTTCTTTTGATTGTAGCGGACTGACACAATGGACGTATGGAAAAGCTGGAATTAACTTACCACGAACCGCACAACAGCAATATGATGTGACCCAGCATATCCCACTATCGGAAGCACAAGCTGGCGATTTGGTTTTCTTTCATTCTACCTATAACGCTGGCTCTTATATTACTCATGTTGGGATATACCTTGGCAATAACCGTATGTTTCATGCAGGCGACCCAATCGGTTATGCCGACTTAACAAGCCCCTACTGGCAACAGCATTTAGTGGGAGCAGGACGAATCAAACAATGAGAAAGGAAGATTTAATGATGAAATTTAGAAAAAATCAGAATAAAGAAAAACAGATACCAAAGGAAAAGAAACCTCGTGTCTATAAGGTCAATCCTCATAAAAAGGTTGTGATTGCCTTGTGGGTACTTTTAGGGCTTAGTTTCAGCTTTGCGATATTCAAGCACTTTACAGCTATAGATACTCATACTATTCACGAAACAACTATCATAGAAAAGGAATACGTTGATACTCATCATGTAGAAAATTTTGTAGAGAACTTTGCGAAAGTCTACTATTCATGGGAGCAATCCGATAAGTCCATTGATAATCGAATGGAAAGTCTAAAAGGCTATCTGACAGATGAACTTCAAGCTCTCAATGTTGATACAGTACGCAAAGATATTCCTGTATCGTCTTCTGTAAGAGGATTTCAGATATGGACGGTAGAGCCAACTGGCGACAATGAGTTTAATGTAACCTACAGTGTAGACCAGCTCATTACAGAGGGAGAAAATACAAAGACCGTCCACTCTGCTTATATAGTGAGTGTCTATGTAGATGGTTCTGGAAATATGGTACTGGTTAAGAATCCGACCATTACCAACATACCTAAGAAATCAAGTTATAAACCAAAAGCCATTGAAAGTGAGGGGACGGTTGATTCCATTACAACCAATGAAATCAATGAGTTTTTAACGACGTTCTTCAAGCTCTATCCTACAGCGACAGCCAGTGAACTTTCCTACTATGTGAATGACGGGATATTAAAACCAATCGGAAAAGAGTACATCTTTCAAGAACTGGTAAATCCTATTCACAATCGTAAGGATAATCAAGTCACGGTATCGCTGACAGTGGAGTATATCGACCAGCAGACCAAAGCAACGCAGGTATCTCAATTTGATTTGGTACTTGAAAAGAACGGGAGTAATTGGAAGATTATAGAATAACAAATATTGGTACATTATTACAGCTATTTTGTAATCACGTACTCTCTTTGATAAAAAATTGGAGATTCCTTTACAAATATGCTCTTACGTGCTATTATTTAAGTATCTATTTAAAAGGAGTTAATAAATATGCGACAAGGTATTCTTAAATAAACTGTCAATTTGATAGTGGGAATAAATAATTGGATGTCCTTTTTTAGGAGGGCTTAGTTTTTTGTACCCAGTTTAAGAATACCTTTATCATGTGATTCTAAAGTATCCGGAGAATATCTGTATGCTTTGTATGCCTATGGTTATGCATAAAAATCCCAGTGATAAGAGTATTTATCACTGGGATTTTTATGCCCTTTTGGGCTTTTGAATGGAGGAAAATCACATGAAAATTATTAATATTGGAGTTTTAGCTCATGTTGATGCGGGAAAAACTACCTTAACAGAAAGCTTATTATATAACAGTGGAGCGATTACAGAATTAGGAAGCGTGGACAAAGGTACAACGAGGACGGATAATACGCTTTTAGAACGTCAGAGAGGAATTACAATTCAGACAGGAATAACCTCTTTTCAGTGGGAAAATACGAAGGTGAACATCATAGACACGCCAGGACATATGGATTTCTTAGCAGAAGTATATCGTTCATTATCAGTTTTAGATGGGGCAATTCTACTGATTTCTGCAAAAGATGGCGTACAAGCACAAACTCGTATATTATTTCATGCACTTAGGAAAATGGGGATTCCCACAATCTTTTTTATCAATAAGATTGACCAAAATGGAATTGATTTATCAACGGTTTATCAGGATATTAAAGAGAAACTTTCTGCCGAAATTGTAATCAAACAGAAGGTAGAACTGTATCCTAATATGTGTGTGACGAACTTTACCGAATCTGAACAATGGGATACGGTAATAGAGGGAAACGATGACCTTTTAGAGAAATATATGTCCGGTAAATCATTAGAAGCATTGGAACTCGAACAAGAGGAAAGCATAAGATTTCAGAATTGTTCCCTGTTCCCTGTTTATCACGGAAGTGCAAAAAACAATATAGGGATTGATAACCTTATAGAAGTGATTACGAATAAATTTTATTCATCAACACATCGAGGTCAGTCTGAACTTTGCGGAAATGTTTTCAAAATTGAATATACAAAAAAAAGACAACGTCTTGCATATATACGTCTTTATAGTGGCGTACTGCATTTGCGAGATTCGGTTAGAATATCGGAAAAGGAAAAAATAAAAATTACAGAAATGTATACTTCAATAAATGGTGAATTATGTAAAATCGATAAGGCTTATTCCGGGGAAATTGTTATTTTGCAGAATGAGTTTTTGAAGTTAAATAGTGTTCTTGGAGATACAAAGCTATTGCCACAGAGAGAGAGAATTGAAAATCCCCTCCCTCTGCTGCAAACGACTGTTGAACCGAGCAAACCTCAACAAAGGGAAATGTTGCTTGATGCCCTTTTGGAAATCTCAGATAGTGATCCGCTTCTACGATATTACGTGGATTCTACGACACATGAAATTATACTTTCTTTCTTAGGGAAAGTACAAATGGAAGTGATTAGTGCACTGTTGCAAGAAAAGTATCATGTGGAGATAGAACTAAAAGAGCCTACAGTCATTTATATGGAGAGACCGTTAAAAAATGCAGAATATACCATTCACATCGAAGTGCCGCCAAATCCTTTCTGGGCTTCCATTGGTTTATCTGTATCACCGCTTCCATTAGGGAGCGGAGTGCAGTATGAGAGCTCGGTTTCTCTTGGATACTTAAATCAATCGTTTCAAAATGCAGTTATGGAGGGGATACGCTATGGCTGTGAACAAGGATTGTATGGTTGGAATGTGACGGACTGTAAAATCTGTTTTAAGTATGGCTTATACTATAGCCCTGTTAGTACCCCAGCAGATTTTCGGATGCTTGCTCCTATTGTATTGAAACAAGTCTTAAAAAAAGCTGGAACAGAATTGTTAGAGCCATATCTTAGTTTTAAAATTTATGCGCCACAGGAATATCTTTCACGAGCATACAACGATGCTCCTAAATATTGTGCGAACATCGTAGACACTCAATTGAAAAATAATGAGGTCATTCTTAGTGGAGAAATCCCTGCTCGGTGTATTCAAGAATATCGTAGTGATTTAACTTTCTTTACAAATGGACGTAGTGTTTGTTTAACAGAGTTAAAAGGGTACCATGTTACTACCGGTGAACCTGTTTGCCAGCCCCGTCGTCCAAATAGTCGGATAGATAAAGTACGATATATGTTCAATAAAATAACTTAGTGTATTTTATGTTGTTATATAAATATGGTTTCTTGTTAAATAAGATGAAATATTTTTTAATAAAGATTTGAATTAAAGTGTAAAGGAGGAGATAGTTATTATAAACTACAAGTGGATATTGTGTCCTGTATGTGGAAATAAAACACGATTAAAGATAAGGGAAGATACTGAATTAAAAAAATTCCCCCTCTATTGTCCGAAATGCAGACAAGAAAATTTAATTGAAATAAAGCAGTTCAAAGTAACTGTGATTACAGAGCCAGACGCAAAGACGCAGAGCCGATAAAATGAGATTAATACAATCTCATTTTATCGGCTCTTTCCGTTATGTATGGATTCTTTTAATTAGTCTTCGATGTTTCTTGCTTCGTTGATACCGCTGGCTAAAGATTCCATTAAGGATAGTTCTTTGTCTGTAAAGCTATCCATGTATTTCTCTATCTGTAATCGTCGGGTGCTTTTTACCAAGTTATTAGCAGGTAAGAAAAATTCATCAACGGAAACATGAAGTAACGATACAAGGTCATAAAGAACTTGTATGCTGGGGTGTTGCCCTTTATTTTCAATATTAGTTAAGTACCGTGGGTCAATTTCAATCAATGCTCCCACTTGTTCACGAGTTAAACCTCGTTTCAATCGAGCTTCTTTAATGGCTAAACCAAAGGCTCTAAAATCATATTTATCTTCTTTTTTACGCATAGTAGACCACCTCTATACATTTTATTGTTCCTACTGAATTAAAAACAGGTATAGAAAAACGTGTTATATGGTTTATAGGTTTATATTTAATAAAAAGCACTACTAAACGCCAATAAAAAAAACCGTTATATGGTAGTGCTATTTACGCTGTTAAAATATTGTATATTACTTCCAAATGGCGGTTTGTTGGAGGTCAACGTCGCCATGAAGTACATCATATACAATAAATTTCCTTACATTGGGTTCTTGTCAAAAAAAGTCGTCTATCTGCAATAGATAAGTACGTCCACCAATGTGGTTTTATAAATCATATAGATAGAATAACAGAAGCATGTAAACAGAGAAATAAATCTGTTTATATGCTTTTTTGGCTATTCAGAACTTTTTTACAAAGTTTATTTATCAGTAATGCAACAAATCCCCCTTTCACATTGGGACTAAGAGTGAAAGGAGATAAACGAGCAAGGCTCACTTCCTTTCCTAGACAGAAAGGGGGTGAGAAACATGAAACCATCTTCTTTTCAGACCACAATAGAAAATCAGTTTGACTATATCTGTAAACGTGCTATGGAAGACGAGCGAAAGAATTATATGCTTTATCTTTCAAGGATTGCAAAGCGTGAGGTGTCCTTTTCGGATGTTGGCGATTATCTTGTTAGCCAGTTTGCGACAACAGATAACTATTCAACTGACTTTCAGATTTTTACACTCAATGGGTTATCAGTAGGCGTTGAAAATGATTTGTTGAGTGAAGCATTACGTGAGTTGCCAGACAAGAAACGTGAAATTCTACTGCTGTTTTACTTTATGGACATGAGCGATTCAGAAATTGCAGACCTGTTGAAATTGAACCGTTCTACTGTCTATCGGCATAGAACCAGTGGACTAGCCTTAATTAAAAAGTTTATGGAGGAATTTGAAGAATGAAAACACAATATCCTATGATTCCCTTTCCTCTCATTGTAAAGGCAACAGATGGCGATACCGAAGCGATTAACCAGATTCTACATCATTACAGAGGGTACATAACGAAGCGTTCCCTACGACTTATGAAAGATGAATATGGCAATCAAAGTATGGTCGTTGATGAAGTCTTACGTGGAAGAATGGAAACCAGACTGATTACAAAGATTTTGTCATTTGAAATTAAGTAATATCCTCTCTCCTTTCGTGGAAGCGTGCTAAACCATTCCACGCTTCCCGAACAGGGAGGTTTGTTATTCCACCAAAGCATATTGAGCTTTCAATGTGTTTTGATAGGCTAACGAGCCATTGTTCTTTGAAAACTGAATAAAAGTAATCGAATACGTTTCGATAAGAAAAGAGCCAACGGAACTAACCGCCATGACCTATCTTATAAAGATAGCGAGCGATTCATGTTAGTGATCCGAGAAGCAATCTTTAGCAGGATTGCCTGCAACGACATTCTTATCGTGATAATGATACTCCCATACAGTCAATAGTCCGAGCGTGATAAAACCGTCGCAGGCAATGAGTATGGCTACATGAGAACCATGCAGGGGTGGAACTCCCGTGAGCTTTGCTAAAGCTGTTCGATTGCTGGTAAAACAACTTTTATGAAATCCAAATAAGTGATTTGGAAAGGAGGATTTTATGAAGCAGACTGACATTCCTATTTGGGAACGTTATACCCTAACCATTGAAGAAGCGTCAAAATATTTTCGTATTGGCGAAAACAAGCTACGACGCTTGGCAGAGGAAAATAAAAATGCAAATTGGCTGATTATGAATGGCAATCGTATTCAGATTAAACGAAAACAATTTGAAAAAATTATAGATACATTGGACGCAATCTAGCGTCGCCAAAGGGTCTTGTATATGATAAAATAGTATTAAGTCGTATCAAGGCTCTTTCCATAAAGGAAAGGAGCAAATGCCATGTCAGAAAAAAGACGTGACAATAAAGGTCGAATCTTAAAGACTGGAGAGAGCCAACGAAAAGACGGAAGATACTTATACAAATATATAGATTCATTTGGAGAACCGCAATTTGTTTACTCGTGGAAACTTGTGGCTACAGACCGAGTACCAGCAGGAAAGCGTGATTGTATCTCACTTAGAGAGAAAATCGCAGAGTTACAGAAAGACATTCATGATGGTATTGATGTTGTAGGAAAGAAAATGACACTCTGCCAGCTTTACGCAAAACAGAACGCTCAAAGACCAAAGGTTAGAAAAAACACTGAAACTGGACGCAAATATCTTATGGATATTTTGAAGAAAGACAAGTTAGGTGTAAGAAGTATTGACAGTATTAAGCCATCAGACGCTAAAGAATGGGCTATTAGAATGAGTGAAAATGGTTATGCTTATCAAACCATCAATAACTACAAACGTTCTTTAAAGGCTTCATTCTATATTGCTATACAAGATGATTGTGTTCGGAAGAATCCATTTGACTTTCAACTGAAAGCAGTTCTTGATGATGATACTGTCCCTAAGACCGTACTAACAGAAGAACAGGAAGAAAAACTGTTAGCCTTTGCAAAAGCTGATAAAACCTACAGCAAAAATTATGATGAAATTCTGATACTCTTAAAAACAGGTCTTCGTATTTCAGAGTTTGGTGGTTTGACACTTCCAGATTTAGATTTTGAGAATCGTCTTGTCAATATAGACCATCAGCTATTGAGAGATACTGAAATTGGGTACTACATTGAAACACCAAAGACCAAAAGTGGCGAACGTCAAGTTCCTATGGTTGAAGAAGCCTATCAAGCATTTAAGCGAGTGTTAGCGAATCGAAAGAATGATAAGCGTGTTGAGATTGATGGATATAGTGATTTCCTCTTTCTTAATAGAAAGAACTATCCAAAAGTGGCAAGTGATTACAACGGCATGATGAAAGGTCTTGTTAAGAAATACAATAAGTATAACGAGGATAAATTGCCACACATCACTCCACATAGTTTGCGACATACATTCTGTACCAACTATGCAAATGCAGGAATGAATCCAAAGGCATTACAGTACATTATGGGACATGCTAATATAGCCATGACGCTGAACTATTACGCACATGCAACATTCGATTCTGCAATGGCAGAAATGAAACGCTTGAATAAAGAGAAGCAACAGGAGCGTCTTGTTGCTTAGTAGTACAAATGAATTTACTACTTATTTACCACTTCTGACAGCTAAGACATGAGGAAATATGCAAAGAAACGTGAAGTATCTTCCTACAGTAAAAATACTCGAAAGCACATAGAATAAGGCTTTACGAGCATTTAAGAAAATATAAAAAGATAATTAGAAATTTATACTTTGTTTATTGCTAAAAATATCATAATACTCTCTACACTCATCTAATGCATCATAAAGACCATATAACTCATTTGTTTTCTTTAAACATCTAGCACATCTACATCCATCAAAACATGCAATCGCTTCATACGTATTTCCATCACAATAATGTACAGCATTTCTTGTGGTGTATAATAAATCTTTCGCAACACTAAATTCAATTTTCCCTTCATCATACAACTCTAATACCTTTTTAGACACTGAATTTAATCCATGCCCAATACTATGACAACTCATATTTTTAGCTCCTTTTTTTTATTATCACTAATCTAAATATATCATATTTTTTTATTTTACTACAATGCTTTATTATAAACCTACTAACTGATTTTGTAATAATGTAATCAAATTTGCCTTATAATCCATCTACAATCATTTTTTTATAGCTTGTTCTTCCATTCTTTATTAACCCACTTCTTCCAACATCGTGATACACTTCAGCTAAATCGATTTCTATTACTTTGTTAGAAAGTTCTTTAAAATATGCAATTTGACTATTGTAAATGATAATCTAAAAGTGGTCCACTAATAGGCAATTTATAGCCGAAAAATGGTCCACTTGTTTTAAATTTAATTACCATATGCAATAATGCATATGGAGGTATAGGAGTGAAAAATTTAATGGACAAACATTCGATTATCAAATTAAAAAATGAGGGTTACTCTAATCGTGAGGTTGCAAAACTTCTTTCAATTAACAGAAAGACCGTCGCTAAATATTGGGACGAGTATGTAGAGTGCATAGAGAAATTAGAGGATTGTAGTGCTGACCAAGGGTTTTTGCAAGAACAGATTGCTTCAGCACCTAAGTACGATTCTTCTAATAGAAAGAAAACTAAATATACAAAAGAGATTGATGCCTTTCTAGATCAAATTCTTGAAGGTGAGATAAAGAAAGATATTGACCTAAAAAGTCATAAGCAAGCTTTAAGTGTTGTACAAATCCATCAAATGATAGTAGATGCAGGCTTTGACATTTCGTATCCTTCCATAGCTGTATATGTTAGAGAAAAAAGAAAGAAAAACAAAGAGTGTTTTATCAAACAAGATTATGACTATGGAGATAGGCTTGAATATGATTTTGGAGAAGTTAAGCTGAAGATAGATGGAAGACTTGAAAAACTAAGCCTTGCTGTTCTATCTTCTCCTGCATCAAATTTTAGATGGGTCTATCTATATACAAACCAAGGGTCAGATGTATTTTTTGATTCACAAGTAAGATTTTTTGAAATGCTTGGTGGAATGTACAGAGAAGTAGTCTATGACAACATGAAAAATGTTGTTTCTAGATTTATTGGCAAGGGAGAAAAGGAACTAAACTCCAAACTCTTAGCATTTGCCAACTACTACGGCTTTAATATCAACACTACAAATTGCTTTAAAGGCAACGAAAAAGGCCATGTAGAAGGAAGTGTAAGAATAATAAGGAAAAATGTATTTGCTCTAAAATATGAATTTAAAAGTCTAGATGAAGCAAGAAAGTATCTAGAAGAAAAACTGATTGAAATAAATAAAAACTCAAAAATAGAAGAAGAAAAAGAAAAACTTCTTCCCCTAAGACCAAAATATGAACTAGCAAAGATAACAAAACAAAAAGTAGACTCATATGGACTTGTACAAGTAGAAAACAATAAGTATTCAGTCTATGACTATCTAGTAGGAAAAATAGTAACCATAAGAACATATGCAGAAGAAGTAAAGATATACTATGAAGAAAATCTAATTGCAAGCCATAAAAAGAAAGATGGCGCTGGTGAAACAAGTATTGATATCAGACATTACCTAGATTCACTAGCAAGAAAGCCAGGAGCAATTAGAAATTCACTAGCACTAAAAGAAGTCCCTGCTTTAAAAACCATCTTTGATAACCATTTTACCAAAGAACCAAAGAAATTTGTAGAAATAATTAAAATAAACCAAGAAAAAACTACAGATGAATTAATAGATATATTTAAAAACTACATCGAGTTTGGAAAAGAGACCCTTCCCAAGGATGTAATAAAAGAAAAAGAAAATACAAATAACCTAGAAATACAAACAAGAAAAATAATATCAATGTATGACAGCTTGTGCATAGGAGGCCCACATGAACATAAAAGAAGCATCTAAAACACTAAAACTATCATATCTAAGAGAAAACCATGAAGAAATACTAGAAGAAGCAAAAAACTTAAAACTAACAAATAGAGAATTTCTAGAACTATACCTAGAAAGAGAATTAGAAAGAAGACAAAACAACGGCATAACAAGAAGAATAAAAAACGCAAAATTTACAAACAAAAAGTTCATAGAAGACTTTGACAAAAGCAAATACTCATTAGAAATAAACAACAAATTTGAATACCTAGAAAAATTAAAATTCATAGACAACAAAGAAAATATAATCCTAATAGGAACACCAGGATGTGGAAAAACACACTATGCCACAGCCCTAGGGATAAGAGCCTGCATGAATGAAAAATCAGTTCTCTTTACATCAGTACCAAACCTAGTAATAGAACTACAAGAAGCAATGAGTAAAAGTCAAATAACAAACTACAAAAAGAGATTTGAAAAATATGACCTAGTAATCTTAGACGAACTAGGATATGTATCCTTTGATAAAACAGGCTGTGAAATACTCTTTAACCTACTATCATCAAGAAATGATAAAGGATCAATAATAGTAACAACCAACCTAGACTTCAATAGATGGGAAGAAATATTTAAAGATCCAATGCTAACAGGAGCAATGGTAGATAGACTAGCCCATAGGGCCCATATAATGGACATGTCTAGAGAGATAAGTTATAGAATGGAAGACACCATATCATGGTCTAAAGAAATATTATAAGAAAGTGGACCAGTTTTCAATTATAAGGGTGGACCGTTTTTCGGTTGACATTTACAACTATTTAAACCTGAACGTTGTTCTTCTATATTTTTACTTACTCTACAATATACTGTAATTCTTACTACTTCTTTCGTTTTATTTTTAACTGGTATCTTCACTACATGTATCATTTTTTATCATCCTTATCACTCCAATCTTAACATATGAAAAAGATGCAAGTTATCATCAACAACTTACATCTCTATAAAACTGATTTGATTTTTTATCTTTTTCGCAACAGAACAATGGACTCTACATGCCTTGAGTGGGCAAAAAAGATGTCGCACCCCACTGGTATCCCCTTGGCGGAAGCCCATATTTCTGAAACAGTCGCCTGGATAGGCTATTTTTCATTGATTTGGTGCCTGCTTTTGCGTTACAATCCAAGTAATTGTAAGCAATAAAGCCTTCAAAAGCATGTTGTCCTCTTGAAGGCTTTATTCGGTACAACTTTAAAATTGGTTTACTTATCTTTATCTTCCTCTCTAAGATACTTAACTAGCCCCGGATAATTGCTTATCCTTACAGTTCGGATCAATTAGAATTAGCCGAAAACGGCGGCGAAGAAACGAACCACCGAGAAGCACCGCCGCATTGCCGAGCTTGATACCCTCATTGAACGACTGTATGCGGACCGGAAAAGGCGCGGTTGACCGCCTTGCCCTCAAAGGCTTAGGGGCATATCAACTATATATTGGGGCCGAGTGCCGTTACTTTAACACCGCCGCTAGCCATGAGCTTATGCTTCCTTTAGGACACTGTCCCAACAGACACTTTTTAAAGTATGCTGCACTAATCCTTATTTTTCACAGCATAGCGCAATGACAGACAGCCATGTTCTGCATTCTCTGTTCCCTGCAATTCCAAATTAACTTTTTCAGATAACAGAAGGTTATCAAATAGTTGTTTTTCTTTATTACCTACAAAACATGGTGATATCACAAGACTGATTTCATCAATAAGTCCGTTTTCTAATAATTTGTTGGTTAATCCACCGCCACTGTCTGTCCGCATGTATTTACACCCATATTGCTCATGCAGGATCTGAAAGGCTTTTTCATAGTCCACATGATCATTTCCTGACACAATATATGGGTAATGCCTTTCCTCCAAATAATTCAAATATTCCTTCGGAGTGGCAGTTGATACCAGAATGACAATTTCCTTCAGATATCCAAGATTTCTTAAGCAATGAAGACTTCTCAAGATACCTCTGCTGTCAGGTATGACTCCTATTGGTCTGGGGTCCTCCGGGCTTGTTATGATTTTCTCAAAATCAGCCTCTGTTTCAGCAGGATATTTTTCAAATGCAGTAAAAACAGTATTGGACCCAAACAGCACCGCATCCGAATGAATTCCCCCGGCAACCTGGTAGTAAACTTCCGGATTATCAAAGCCTTTAATGCGGCCATCAAGGCTAATTTGTGTGTGCATAATTATCTTTGGTTTCATATTTTTCAATCCTCCTTTTTGATAGTAGAATATCATAATACACTGACAGCTGTATGTCAGCAGGGGATATGAAACCTTACAAAAAATACATAACAGACCAATCGCTTTCTCTAAATCAAGTTTAGGCAGTGATTCGTAATTTGTGCCAGGTGTTTACGGGTTATGCATTTTAATTCATCAGGTTGGACTATTTCAATGCCTGATCCATATTCAATCAGCTGCTTGCTCAATATCTCAAAGGAATCTGTCTGGAATTCGATTTCCATTTTACTTCCCAAATCGGTTTCTTCAAGGAAGCCGAGAGAATACCTGTTCTTGATAGAATTGTATGTCTCCCCTTTTTCAGCTCTAAGAATTACATTATATAGTTTTTTATATGAAAGCATTTGTTTTAATATTTGTTCCAAAGAGCCATCATGGCTTTGACAGAGCTCTTCTTCTATGCAAATGCTTTTAATCCGATCCACACGAAAATTCCTATATTCATTTCTTAGCCTGCAAAACCGATTAAGTACCAGTTCTGTTCATAAAACCCCAGTGATATAAGCTCTATCATTCTGCTTTCCGGTTCTTGCCCTCCTGATGCAGGATATTGAATTGATATTACCCTTTTATTGCAGATTGCAGTCTGAATTGCTGCAATAACGTTATCCGCCAATGTATTTTTCTGTCCAGATGTGCTGTACACGTTAATACTGTTCTCCAACTCCTGTGCATAGTTTTTTTCACCATGCTTCAAAATAGATTTGATTTTATACATAGCTGAATCAAAATCCTTTATAAATGATTCATCTCCATGGCAATTTAAAAATTTCCCTGCTGTAATCAATGCACCCACTTCCGCCGCTGTAAACATTACCGGCGGAAGTAGGAAGCCCTCTACAAGAAAATATCCTTTTCCGGCCTCAGATCCAATTGGTATTCCGGCTTCTTCAAGTGTCCGGATATCTCTGTAAACTGTCCTTAAGCTTATATTAAATCGCTGTGCAATTTCTTTGGCAGGAATTATTTTTTTTGATTGCAGCTGAATAAGAATAGAGGTTACTCTGTTAATCCTGTTCAAATTTTATTCCTCCTCTGTGACTTCCATAAAAAGTATATCCTATGCGTTCTTAAGCTAGCTGCTGTTAGTGCTTCTCATTGCACCCTGGTTATAAAAGCCATACTCACAAACCTCTTCACCAAAACTCTTTACATCTCTAATATAGAACTCTATCTAGCGAACTTTTAGAAAAGATATAAAACATCAGAGTATGGACAGTTGCGGATGTACTTCAGAAAAGATTAGATGTCTAAAAAGCTTGTAGTTAAAGCTTTTTAGACATCTAAATCTAGGTACTAAAACAATTCATCCAGTAAAATATAATATTTTATTTTCTCCCAATCAGGCTTGATCCCCAGTAAGTCAAAAAATAGCTCGACATACTGTTCTTCCCCGATATCCTCCCTGATCGACCGGACGCAGAAGGCAATGTCATACCACTTGTCCGCCCTGCCGCTTCTCCCAAGATCAATAAAGCCACTTACTTTGCCATCTTTCACAAAGATGTTGCTGTCTCCCAGGTCGCCGTGGGAAAAGACAAGTTCCTCTTCGGGCTTTTCCGTCTTTAAAAAATCATACAGCTCGCGCGGATCTTTAAATGGAGTGTCTTCTTCCCAGTTTTCGCAATCCACATCGGCCAGATCGTTATTCAGTAAGTAATCCAATTCGGCTAAGCGGCTGTCTAAGCTATTCGTATAGGGACAATCCGATATGTCGATGGAGTGAAAGAGCCTGATGCACTCCGCATACAGCTCGATAATCTTTTCAGGGCTTTGTTCATCTTCATACTCTTCCGAGCAAAGGACGCCATCGGCCTCACTCATGAGCAGATTGCTCCAGCCATCATGCCGTTCAAAGTGCAGGACCTTTGGAACAGGCAGCTTTCCTTCCAGCCATAGCATCATGTCCTTTTCCCGTTCCACATCATAGGTGGTCCCTTTATACCGGCTGTCCGTCATTTTTAAATATAGGTTTTCATTTTCTCCCACCAGCTTATATACCTTAGCAGGAGACATTCCTTCCGTATCTTTTACGCAGCGGTATTTTTCGATCAGTTTTTTCAATTCCGGTGATATTCTCATTTTAGCCATTTATTATTTCCTTCCTCTTTTCTACAGTATTTAAAGATACCCCAAGAAGCTAATTATAACAAGACGAACTCCAATTCACTGTTCCTTGCATTCTAAAACCTTAAATACCAGAAAACAGCTTTTTCAAAGTTGTTTTCAAAGTTGGCGTATAACATAGTATCGACGGAGCCGATTTTGAAACCACAATTATGATAGAATTTACAAGCTATAAGGTTATTGTCCTGGGTTTCAAGCATTAGTCCATGCAAGTTTTTATGCTTTGCCCATTCTATAGATATATTGATAAGCGCGCTGCCTATGCCTTGCCCCCTGAAATCCTTACATACGGCGATATCTTCTATATAAGCGTACCGGTTCCAATTTTTTCGCAGTTTAACTTTTCCGACGCATTTATCGTCTTGGTAGTAAAGATATATTATCTTATCAGTATTGTCAATATATTCAAGGCAATCTGCCTCCTCATCCTCTTCATCCTCTTCGTCTTGGTAGCTTTTTAAATATGGCGCTTCATAGAGTAATTCTGTAAAGGTCCAATTCTCGTTTTCATACCTCGGTATAATCTTACCTATCACCTCAAATGGTTCGCTGGGTTTATCGATATCTTTCAGGTGCCCTGCTTTCATTTCTGTAATCACTGTTCCCGCCTCTCTTCTATATCAGCGGCATATGTGCTATCCAGGCAGCCGGTTTTACCAGTGTATTTTTTATACATGTCCCTGGTATATTTTGTTATATTCCTATCATACTCCGGATAGGCATAATGAAGCCTTTCCGCCACCTCACCGGATACCGCCCTGAACAATTGATGGCATAGAAATAATGCTTCCCATATGTTTTCATAGGAATCCATCCGGTAGGTGGACAAAAGTTTCTCCCACAAATCCTCGGATATATACCTTTCAATAAACTTATAGTTCTTGCCTACACTTAATTTAAAGCCTGTTTCGATGCCGACCTTCCATGATATCATTCTCAGCAGCTCATGGCGAACAATCTGATTAAAATGATCAATAGCAAATAAAATTTCCTTACGGCACAGTCCCTTAACCACATAGGTAGTGGTGTTCCAGAATTCATTGCAGCAGTCATCGTATTCCCGGGCACTGGGTTTTCTTATATGATAATCCATGTCGGTCGGAACTACAGCTTGCTGAATCCTTCCATCCTTATCCAGAATAATCTTTATCAATTTATCGTCATTCAGGTAGTTTCCCAACTCTTCCAGGGGCAATAAGGTAAGGTCTATTTTATTATAATCATCAAAAAGTATTATATAGGAGTAGCCTTTCTCTTCAGCCGGGAATAGTTCCATATCCTCCGGTTTTTGCATCATTATAATATTCCCAAATTGATTAAGCCAGTCATCATTAGATATAAACGGTTCTATATCACTTACAAAATATGTAATATCATAATCCTGAAATTCATCTTTAGGTATATTAATATTTGCGCGTGACCCCTCAAGGGTCACAATTCGAATACGTTCATCCTGTTCTGCTAAAGAAAGTACTAAATCCATCATTTCTTTTTCTGATCTCATTTACATACTCCTCGTTTATTTTTTCTATATTATTACATCTTCTTTTTTGCCGATACAATCAGCATCATTGGGCGTCGCATTTCATCCGCCATCCCCGGAATATCCATCATGTTCTCTGGCGGCTGTGGCTCCACAATCTGATTTATTATAAAACTATTTGAAAGCAGTGTATTTAGATATGTGGTCAGTGTTCTATGATATTTTGTAACCTTTTCTTCCAAAAACATAGCTGTCCGTTTGCCCTCATAATAATAATTGTCCACCGGGAAATGCAGTATTTCTCCTTTTTCGTTATAATACCAGTCTTGTGTTCCATGAGCAGTAAAAACAGGATGTTCAACTGTAAAAACTAAATTGCCACCAGCCTTCAGCATCCTATATATCTTTTTTATTAAATTCTCATAGTCTGCTACATAATGAAACGCAAGCGAACTTAGTATTACATCAAAGCTCTCCTCTGGGAAATCCACATCTTCTATGGCACAGCATTCATATTCAATCTGTGGAAAATGGGTTTTTCCTTTTGCTACTTCGAGCATTTTATGAGAAATATCAACACCTACTACAGAGGAAGCACCGTTTTCCATCGCATATATACAGTGCCATCCATAGCCGCATCCTAAATCAAGCACACGCTTACCCTTAAAATCAGGTAGCATCTTTTTCAAAGTCTCCCATTCTCCCGCACCAGCCAGTCCTTTCTGCGAGCGACTCATTTGACTGTATTTTTGAAAAAATATATTATCATAATCTTCATCTTGTAATTTTTTCTTTATTGAAGAAACATCTATGTCATTTATATCTATTGCTTCTTTTATAGAATTATCAAAAATATCGTTTGATTCTAAAGTTTTGACACAATCCTCATTGATATCAGATGCATATTTTATATTAATTCCTGCAAGATGAGCACCTATATCTAAACCTCCCGCACCAGCAAACATACTAACACCTATAATATTTTTTGATGTTATACTTCTATCCATATTTAGTGATTTACTTTCATACTTTAATTTTATTTTATTATTTTTTTGTTCAACTTTATCATAAAATTCAACCATCTGTGGTGCATAAATGTTCTTAAATATATCATCATTTAATTGAAGAACTTTTTCCCCATTATTATTTATAAAGTCTAAATTCTCTTTAGTCATTTTTTCTCCTATATTCAATAATATCTCCAATATCACATTGAAAATACTCACAAATCTTTCCTAATGTTTCCAAACTTACATTTTCGTCTCTTCCCATTTTTGCTATTGTCTTGGGTGTTGTTGCTATTGCACATTGTAAGTCTGTTTTTTTCATATTTTTATCTATTAATAACTTCCATAATTTATTATATGAAAATCCCATATCATTCTCCAATTCTATATTTTACCTTTCTAAATGTATAGATTAACTACCTAATTATAGCATATAACACATATCCCTTTCAATTATATGATTTACTGCGTTAAACTGAGCAAAAAAATAACGGCAGTCCGAAGACTGCCGATATTTATCTCTCTGCGCCTTTGCTATGGTCTTTCTTATTAAATTTAGTTTTATCGTCTGTCTTAAAGCTTTTTATTTGCCCTAATATTGACTTTTTATCCTTGCCTTGACTCTTTGCTTGTTCTTTTATTTTTAAGAGCTTAGAAGACAAAATACGAACATTCTTATGTTCCTTTCCGTTGTTATCAATACTTGTTTTTACTTGTCCAAATATTTTAACAAAATCTCCTTGCTTTAAGTTCTCTAAATCTTTTGTCTTATCTCCATAGGCTGAACAATTGGTATAAACTTTATTCCCATCGTCATCTTTTGAAACAATTAAAAAATTACTTACTTTGAATTTTTCTCCATTTGCATTTTCTCTTTCAAGATTTTCTACTTGACCAGCTATATTGCCCACGATATTTATAAGATCGTCTTTTTCTTCAATATCACTGACATTTTCAACAATCTTACCTTGTTCTTTCATATCATCAATCATATAGTCAAAGTCATCACTTAGTAGACCTGTTGTGTCATTGTTCATATATAAAACATAGACTTCTTCAAGTGCCTTTTTATCATTAACACCTTTTTCTATGCTCACAAGTGCTTTTATAAAATCCTTGTAATTATCATTCATCATTTCTTCTAAGTTTTCTCTAATATCTTTGTATTCCATAATTTCCTCCTTGTATTAAATAAGGAGAGCCTTTCGCTCTCCTCTATCTTTCTTGTCCTTTTTCACTTTTTTCTTGATTTTTATCTTTTTCTTCTTCCGATTTGAATTTTGATATTTGTCCTAATATTGATGGTTTCTCTTCCCTTGCTTGAAAGTTATCCTCTACATCATAAGTGGATTCAAAGTAATCACTATCTTTAAAATCATTGTCATATCTATCTGGTATTCCGTCATTATCCAGATCTTTTGCTAGTGGATCATAGAAGTTTCCATCATCATCTATTTCTAATCCTAGTGCTTGTTTTAAATCTTCTTCATCTACTGATACCAGATCATCAAAACTTGACATCTTTATGGCTTCGGTAATATCTTTAAGAGCTTGTGAATTAGATATATCTTCTTCTACAAAAGATTCTGTTCTAATAGCTACATCATCTACATACTGAGTCCATGTTTTTTCTTCCAAATTTACCTCATATTGAATAGAGTGCTTCCCATCTGGTGTTTCTGTATAGGCAAGTCCTATATGACTTAAATCAGGGTATAGTTTGTCGAAGTCTTCATAGCTATTAGATTCTGAAAACTCGTAGTTAGAATAATCAACTATCGCCCTCTTTAAATCTTCTAATAGTGGTGATTGGTTTTCTAATTCTTCTACTTCTCCCATATCTAAAAGTTTATTAATTTCAGCTAGTCTTAGCGTCTTATCCCTTAACTCATCTGCTTTTTCAAATGGTTTAGTCAATTCTACTTTGGCATTTTCTAAAGATTCTTTATAGTTTTCAAGGTTTTGATTTAATCTCTCAAGTCTTGCAGGTATTTTTTCAATGGCATTATCAAGCCTTGTTATATTGCCATCAGTAGAGTTTGAAAACTCTCCGAAGTATTCTGCTTTTCCTAGAAGTTTAAAAGTGTGGGTATTTGTCATAAAGTTATATGAAACTTGTAAGTCTAAATTTCTATATTTACCAATAACCTTGCTATCATTTATCTTTACATTTTTTATTTTTTCTAATAGTTTCTCTCCAGCCTCTTTCTTACCTAAAATTTTATTTGCACCAAGAGTGATTGAAGTAAATTTACTTTCCCCATCTCCTAATTTCTCAATACTTGCAACATCTTCTTTAACTGCTTGTATTTCCATTTCAGTTTTTAAAATACTTTGAGGATAAATTTTATTTACCTTATCTTCAATCTTATATTTATTAGACTTATAGTTTGCTTCAAGCATTTTTAGTTTTGTAACTTCGTTATCTAAATCCATTTTTTCTTTAATTAGAGGATTGCCAGTAGCCAAAGCCTTAATCTCTGAATAAGATAGACTTGCCTCATCAACATCTTCTGCAACACGCACAGGTGTCTTGCTTGTCATTATTTGGGATATGAATTTCTGCTTATTTTCTATTGTCTGCCACAAATAAGCATCAAAGGTATTTTCTGTCACATATCTAAAGATATTTACCTTATCATTTTCATTACCTTGACGAACAATTCTACCACTTCTTTGCTCTAGGTCAGACGGTCTCCAAGGGACGTCTAAATCATGTAAGGCTATTAGTTTATTTTGTACATTTGTACCTGCTCCCATTTTTTGAGTAGATCCTAATAAGACTCTTACTTCTCCTCTTCTTACCTTAGAGAACAGTTCATCTTTTTGTTTGTCTGTATCTGCTTCGTGGATAAAGGCTATTTCCTCTTTTGGTATTCCCATATTTACTAGCTTATTTCTAATATCATCATAGATATTAAATTCTCCATCTCCTTTTGGTGTAGACATATCTGAAAATACTAATTGGGTCGATGAATTTTCTTTTGTCTTATCCCAGATCGAAAAGATATTTTTTACACATACATTTACCTTTGAATCAGGATCATCGGGAAGTAGTGGATTTATTAATCTTTGATCAAGGGCAAGTTTTTTACCATCATTTGTAATCTTTAGCATATTATCTTCTGTTGGCTCGACTTGGTTATTTCTAACTGCGTCAGCTCTTTCTGAAATAGCTTCTAATATTTCTTTTTGTTCCTCAGTAGGTTTTGTTTTAATAACTTCAAAATTTGCTTCTGGCACTGGCAAATTTAACATATCTGAAGTCTTTATATCTGCTACTTCTTTAAACATGCTCATCAGTTCTGGTAAGTTATAAAACTTTGAAAATCTTGTCTTTTGCCTATATCCAGTACCTTCAGGAGATAATTCAAAGGTGTTTTCTGTTTCTCCAAAAGTAGAAGCCCAAGCGTCAAAATGTTCTAATCCTCTTGCCTTTAAATCGTCATATTGAAGGTATCTTTGCATGGTATAAAGCTCTGTCATTGAATTTGATATTGGTGTACCAGTAGCAAATACAACTCCCTTTCCATCTGTCATTTCATCCATATACCTACATTTCATATACATATCCGAAGACTTAAAAGCTTCACTTTGACCGATACCCGCAACATTTCTCATCTTTGTATGCAAGAATAAGTTTTTGTAATTATGAGCTTCGTCTATAAATAACTTATCTACTCCTAGTTCTTCAAAGGTTATTACATCATCCTTTTTAAAATCATCATTTAGTTTTTCCAGTCTTACCAAGAGTTTCTTCTTTGTCTTTTCCAGTTGTTTTACAGTGAAATTTTCTCCTCTATTTCTTTTGTTCTCATCAATAAAGGAAACTATATCATCTATTTGGTCTTGTATATGCCTTACCTGGTATTCCTTAGACATTGGTATTTTTTCAAATTGAGAGTGTCCTATGATGACTGCGTCATATTCTCCTGTTGCAATCCTACCAATAAATCTTTTTCTATTTTTTGGTTGAAAGTCTTTTTTATCAGCCACCATAATATTTGCTGACGGATATAATTGCATAAACTCTCTACCAATTTGAGTAGTTAGATGGTTAGGAACTACAAATAATGATTTACTTGCAAGTCCTAACTTTTTAGATTCCATAGCAGAAGCTACCATTTCAAAAGTTTTTCCTGCTCCTACTACATGGGCAAGTAGTGTATTTCCACCATAAAGAGTCCTTGCTATGGCGTTTTTCTGATGTTCTCGAAGTCTGATTTCAGTATTCATTCCATCAAAAGTTAAGTTAGAACCATCAAATTCTCTATTTCTAATTGAATTGAATTTTTCATTATAAATCTTCTCTAGCCTATATCTTCTATCAGGATCTTCAAATATCCAATTCTTAAATTCTTCTTTAATCAGTTCTTGCTTTTGACTTGCAAGCATAGTTTCTTTTTTATTCAATACAGAAGTCTTAGAACCATCATCATTTATTACTTGATCAAATACCTTTGTATCTTTTAGATTAAGGGCATTTTCAATTAGCTTATAGGCGTTTACTCTACTTGTACCATAAGTCATGTTAGCAAGGTCATTAGTTGAGTCAACACTTTTACCTTCAATGTTCCATTCACTTGTGTGTGGCGAAAACCTAACATTTATATTCCACCTATCATAACCAGGTGTTTTTAAAAGATTAAAGGTAAAGTCTTCTATATCTTTCTGAGGTATCCATGTTGCTCCTAGTCTTACATTTATATCAGAAGCAGTGAGTTCTTCAGGCATAACTTCTTGTAATTTCTCTCTTTGGTATTTGAGTTTGCCTAACTCGTTTAATAATGTGTCTTTCTTTTCAGGAGGTGCTAGATCTATTACATTTTCAATTTCTCCGATATATGAATTGAGGTAACCAATCTTTTCTCTAATATTGCCACTTAGATACTCATCAGCCGATACATATGAAAAATGAAATGGATCGTCATTGTTAAAGTTTTCAAAGGGCATTCTGTTATTTATTAGGTCTGTGTCCTTAATATCTAAAAATATCTCGCCCTCAAGTTCACCAATTAAGGTGTCCCTATCTTTACTTGTGATAGATTCCATATATTCAAAATCTACATATCCCTTTTGTGAAACTGATAAGACTAAGGCTTCAAGGGAATTATCTACATGGTCTACTACTTTTGCCTTTGTTATTGTTCTTTTTGAGAATATATCACTCTTAGCTTTGAAATTATCCTCATCATCAAGTATTTCTATTGATGATACCAAAGGAAAGTTTGAGTCTTCCTTTAAGGCTCTAGTGTTTGATAAGGAGTTAATAAAGCCATGTTTCTTTGAAAAGTTATCATAGACTTCATTTAACTTTGCTTGTGATTCTTTTATTTCCGCGTCTGAATAATCGTCCTTTTGTTTTTCTATTACATCTTTTAAAGCATTCATAACATCAAGATAATCTTTTATCTTTTCTTTGTTTTTATCTGATATATTCTGCTTGATTAAGACTGAGTTTTCTCTTAGATAGACATCTTCGTCAATAATAGTGTAAGAAAAGTTTTTAACATCGTCTGTTGCTGGAAGACTTAATTCTTCATCTTCCAATAGTTCAACCTCTTCATATTTTGAATTTGAAGATATTTCCTTACTTGCAAGATCCATTAAATCCTTTAGATTTTCATCTTCTTTTTCATTACAAGTGATAGTATTTCCAAATCTACCAGATACTTCTTTCATATCCCCTAATACCATTTGTGGATTATCTACGAAGTATTTATTATAAGTCAAACCCTTATTATCAATAGCTAGATGAATCCAATCATCATCTCTTTCTATAACTGAATCTCTCTTCTTTAAAAAAATAATATCTGAAGTAACTTCTGTACCAGCAAGTCCTTTAAATGTAGTATTAGGAAGCCTCATAGCTCCTAAAAACTCACATCTTGCATTAATATATTTTCTAACAGATTCATCTTTTTTATCCATAGTTCCAGATGAAGTTATGAAGGCAATAATTCCTCCATTTCTAACCTTATCTATTGACTTTGCAAAAAAATAATCGTGAATCAGAAAGTTATTTCTGTTATATTCACGATCGTTAACTTTAAAATCTCCAAAGGGAACATTTCCTATAACTAAATCGAAAAAGTTATTTGAGAAGTTTGTTTCTTCAAAGCCTTTAATTTGAATATTAGCTTCAGGATAAAGCTCTCTTGCTATTCTTCCGCTTAGACTATCTTTTTCTACTCCATATACTTTAGAGCCTTTTATTTCACTTGGCATATTACCAATGAAGTTACCAACTCCTGCAGACGGTTCAAGGATATTTCCAGTCTTAAAACCCATATCTGTGAGAGTCTTATATATTCCGTCCATTACCTCTATAGGTGTATAAAATGATGTTAAGGTAGATTCTTTAGCATTCAAATACTCTTCATTTGTTAGATTTTCGTTTAAAATATTTCTTGCTTCAAGCCATTGCCCTCCTTTTTCTTCATCAAATACATCGGAAAGACCTCCCCAACCTAAATAGTCAGCAAGATAGGCTTGTTCATATTCTCTTGGACTCCTATTTTCATTTTCAAGTCTTTTTAGCATTTTGATAGCTTTTATATTTTTATCTAGCTTTTCTGATGGTGTTAGGTATTCAGAGTAGATATGAGTTTTCAAGTCATAATTTCTAGCAAAACTTAGGCTTTCCTTATTAGGTTCATAGCCTAAATTTTTTAAATCTTCTTTACCCCTCAATAAGTTTTCGGCCGCTTCCCTAGGCACATTGTATCTATCCATCATTTGGTCAATTTCAGGATTGTAGTTATCAATAAAGCTTTCTTGCTCTACTTGTCTTTCAATTTGATTTTCATGCTCAGATAATTTGTATATCTCATAATTTCCACTATCTAAAAGGGCATCAATTTTTCTACTTTCTTCAAATGTTTCACCCTTATATAAAGGAATTTCTTCTCCATTAACTTCTACTTTTGTTCCTGTTTCAATTAAGTTAATTCCATCAAAGGTATTCTCATCTTCTAAAATAAATTCCTTACCAACTTTTACTGCTAGTTTTTCTGATGTTTGACTTAGATTTTCAAAGATTTCTTCAAGGTATGAATCATTTCTATATGGAATTACTTCCGAACCCCTAATCATACCTCCCATATATTCCATATTATCTCTAATGGTTACAGTTTTAAGTCCTCCACTTAGTTCATCAAAGTCTGTAATGGTAAAGTCCTTATCTTTATATCTAACCTGATCACCTATCTTAAATTTAGGCTCTATCTTTTCTTTAGTTTCTTCTTTTAATGATTTTTCCTCACTTAGTGCAACTTGTTCTTCTAAATATGAAAATTCACGCTCATTTACTTCTTCACCATCACCAAGGTCAATCCTATAGTGTTCGACAACTTCACCATCTACATAGTGGTCAAAATAGAATTTGAAATATCCGATATAATCATCAGTCATTTCTCCAAATTCATTTTCTCCAAGAGTTTGATTATGGTCTTTAACATCAATATCCTTTTGTCTTAGGATATTGATTAAGTCTTTAGTTACTATCTGCCCACTATAATCGGGAACTAATTCGTGATTTTCATTAAATTCTACAATCCAATAATCTTTTCTATTTTCAGTGTTTTTGT
>NZ_JADRHM010000003.1 GCF_018205345.1 Fusobacterium sp. DD2 | reverse complement strand
GAGAGATAGATGCTGACAGTTTTAAATTAACTATAATTTATTAATATCTATATTGAGATATGTAAGACCAGGTAGACATCTGATTTCTTGGGGAGTTATTTTTGATTTTATTTAAAATAATAACTTTAATAGTTATTTAAAAAGATGAATTTTATGTGAGAAGAGAATTACATTTTCTTGTATGAATTTATTCTTTTACTCTATTTTAGATAAAAGATAAAAAAGCTATTGTAATTTGTGACGAAGTTATGTATAATTTAATAAGGGAGTAAACGAAATCACAAGCATATTTGGAGGTAAAAGATGAAAAAATTATTAGTATTAGCAACATTATTAGTATCAGCAACAGCATTTGCAGGTTCAGTTGATTTATTAGACGAATTAAAAGCATTGGATGCTGAATATCAAAACCTATCTGCTCAAGAAGAAGCTAGATTCAACGAAGAAAAAGCTCAAGCAGACGCAGCGAGAGCAGCATTAGCTGAAAATGAAAAAGTTTACGCAGAATTAACTAAGAGAGCTCAAAAATTAACAGCAGAAGCAGACACTAAATTCTACAAACAACAATATCAAGAATTAGCTAAAAAATATGAAAAAGCTCTTCAAAAATTATCAGCAGATATGGAAGGACAAAAAGCTGTTATAGCTGATTTCCAAAAAATCGAATCATTAAGAACTAAATAGTAATTTAGATTAAAAGACCTCGAATTCGAGGTCTTTTTTTCATATAAAAATATATTTAAAATAAAAAACCTCGTGAATTATCACAAGGCTTTATTTTTATTTAAATTGTGTTAGTAACTCTCGGTATTGACGTAATAGAACTTTAAGCATACCTTTTTTAATAAATTGATACCATTTAAATTCCATGTTTTCCATACCTTTAATAGAATCCATAAGCATTCTTTTCATAAATTCAAACTCTTCAAAGCTTAATTTTAATTCTGTAGCTTGTTTATTTTCAGCAACAGATTTAACATAGTCAAAGAAATCTCCTAAAGCTGATGTTTGACCAGCCATAGCTGAAGAAAGAAATTGTTTTTTTACTTCATCTATAAATCTACCAAGAAATTTTTTATTGCTCTTTTCAAGTTTTACAGATATTTTTCTTTTTCCTTTTCCTATTTTCTGAACTGTGTTCATTATCCCCATCATATTTGACATGCTATTTAACTGCATGTGATTCATCGTACTTGGATTAACCCTTTGTGTCTTCATAAATTCCTCCTGTTATATTTGTCCAATTGTGTCTTCTATTTCTTTTATTGAAATGGCCCCAACTCTTATAATCTTTGGAGTCTTTTCACTCATATCGATAATAGTGGATGCTACTCCTACTGGTGATTTACCGCCATCTACCAATATATCAACTCTCTGTTTAAAGACTTCTGAAAGTTCTTCAAAAGATCTAGGTGTTGCTTTACCTGAGATATTAGCACTTGTAGTAGGGAATAATCCTCCAACACTTTGAATAATATCAAGAGATGTTTGTAAATTTGGCATTCTCACTCCTACAGTATCTCCATTAGCTGTCATTATATCTGGAACACATGGTTTTTTCTTAAGAATTATAGTCAGTCCTCCTGGCCAGAATTTTTTTATAAGTTTTTCAATCTTCTCTCTGTTATAGGCTTCTATATATGCGATTTTATCCATTTTAGTAGGATCGCTCACTAAGACTATAAGTGGTGATGAGAAATTACGTTGTTTAGCCGAATAAACGCCTCTAATGGCATCTTCTGATTCCATAATCCCTCCAACTCCGTAAACTGTGTCAGTTGGATAGATAATTAATTTACCTTCTTTTAGAAGTTTACCAATCTCTTCCAGATTGATATTTTCTAAATTATATACATATTGTTTCTTCATAAATAACACCTTACAATCCTTTAAACTTTAAATAATTTTATCATATATAAATAAAAAAAGCTAGTAAAAGTACTAGCTTTTCTATAAAGTGAAATTAAAAATGTTTATTTTTCAATGATAAATCTTTTTTCGAACAATTCAGATACAGATTGATTATTAACTATTCTTTTAATTGCTTCAGCAAGAATAACATCAACAGATAAAATCTTTATCTTATCAAGTTTTTTTCTTTCAGGTAATGCAATTGAGTCAGTAACAATGATTTCTTTTAATGGACAAGCTGCTAATCTTTCAATTGCTGGATCAGAGAATACAGCGTGTGTACAACATGCATAAGCTTCTTTTGCTCCTCTATCAATAATAGCTGCGGCACCATTAGTGATTGTTCCAGCAGTATCAATCATATCATCTATGAATATAGCAGTTTTACCTTGTACTTCACCAATAAGGTTCATAACTTCAGACATATTTGGTTTTGGTCTTCTTTTGTCAATAATAGCAATTTTACAATCTAACCATTCAGCAAGTTTTCTAGCTCTTTTTACTCCACCAATATCAGGAGATACTACTACTACGTCATCTCCATAAAGACCTTTTTGCATGAAATATTTTACCATTAATGGTAAACCTTGCATATGGTCAACTGGGATATCAAAGAATCCTTGAATTTGATCAGCATGTAAATCCATAGTAACTATTCTGCTTGCTCCAGCAGTAGTTAATAAGTTAGCAACTAATTTAGATGTAATAGGTTCTCTAGGATTAGATTTTCTATCTTGTCTTGCATAACCATAATAAGGCATAATTACGTTTATGCTTTTTGCAGATGCTCTTTTTAGTGCATCAATGAAAATTAAAAGTTCCATTAAGTTTTCATTAACAGGTTCTGAAGTTGATTGTACTACGAATACATCTCTTCCTCTTACTGTTTCATCAATCTTAACAAATACTTCACCATCTTTAAATCTTACTACTTCAGCTTTTCCTAAAGGTAGTCCATACTTCTCAGCTATTTTTATAGCTAAATCTCTGTTCGAAGTTCCAGCGAAAATTTTTACATTTTCAGAATTAATCATTTTTTTATTTCCTCCAGTCACTTTTAATAATTTGCTTACTTCTTGATACAGCTAATGATTTATCAGGAACGTCTTTGGTAATTACTGATCCAGCTCCAACAAGTGCTTTTTCACCAATTGTAACTGGAGCAACTAACATAGAATCGCTTCCAATAAATGCCTCTTTCCCTATTATAGTTTTAAACTTGTTTACACCATCATAGTTGCAAGTTATAGTTCCTGCACCAATATTGGTATTTTCTCCAACCTGTGCATCTCCCAAGTAAGTAAGATGTCCAGCTTTTACTCCTTTTTCAAGAGTTGATTTTTTAACTTCCACAAAGTTTCCAATGTGTACTTTTTCTTTTAAGTGTGCCTTTGGTCTTAAGTGCGCAAATGGTCCCATAGTAACGCCATTTTCAAGTATACTTTCTTCAATTACTGAACTTTCTATTCTTATGTTATCTTTTAATATGCTATCAATAATTCTTGTTGCACCGATAAGTTCGCAATTTTCTCCAATTTCTGTATTTCCTTGAATCATAACTCCAGGATAGATGACAGTGTCTTTTCCAATTTTTACATTTTCTTCAATATATGTATTGTCAGGATCAATTATAATGACTCCATCTTCCATTAGAGAAAGATTTTTTCTATCTCTTAGCACTTTTCCAGCTTGTGCAAGTTCTACTTTAGAGTTAACTCCAAGTACTTCCACGCTGTCTTCAAGAATAAAACTTTGAACTTTTTTATTCTCTTTAACTTGAATACCAATTACATCAGTAAGATAGTATTCACCTTTTTCATTGTTATTATCAATTTTATCTAGAGCTTTAAATAACTCTTTTGCGTTAAAACAGTAAACTCCTGCATTAACTTCTTTTATTTTCTTAACTTCATCTGAAGCTTCTTTCTCTTCAATAATAGCTTTCACTAAACCATTTTCTTTAATGATTCTTCCATATCCGAAAGGATTATCATATATTGCAGTAAGAAGTGTTGTCACTGCACCAGAAGATTTGTGAAATTCATAAAGTGATTTTAATGTTTCAGCTCTAAGTAGTGGTGTATCACCATATAGAACCATTACATCTCCATCATAGTCTTTAAGTTTTTCTTTAGCCTGCATAACTGCATGCCCAGTTCCTAATTGTTCATTTTGAAGTACATAACTTGTATCTTCTCCAAGTACTTTTAAAACTTCTTCTTTCTTATATCCTAAAATAAGTATATTTTCCTCAGAATCAATTTTATTAAGAACACTTAATATTTGAGAAATCATAGGTCTTCCATTAACTTTGTGTATTATTTTTGGAATGTTTGATTTCATTCTTGTGCCTTTCCCAGCTGCTAAAATTAATGTTTTTAACTTCATAAAAGCTCTCCTTTAAACTACACTTCACACAATTACAATGTGAGTTCACACTGTGTCATGCACGAAGCAGATTATATCATATTTGTATAATTAATTCAAGAATAAGATTATTCTTTTACTAATTTTTCATATGCCTCATTTATTTCTTTTAATTTATTTTCATGATACTCTTTTTCTCTTGGATTATTTGCAAACTTATCAGGGTGGTGTTGTTTAACAAGATCCCTGTAAGCTTTCTTTATTTCATCTTTTGTAGCTCCCTTTGATACACCCAAAATCTCGTAGTATTTTGTTAAATCTTCAGTATATCCAAAAGGATTGTTGTTTGTTCCATTATAGTAACCTCCACCTTGCTGATATCCACCGCTGTAGTTACCACTGGCTCTTCTAAAGAACTCTTCAAAATCCTGAGCTCCACTATTATCCCATTTATAGTAATATGTACGTCTGTTTGGTCTAGGTCGATTTCTGTTTATTAGATACCATACTAATAAAATGAATAGTATTGGGAAAAAGAAGTATCCCACAAAAAGTATCACAAGAAATAATACAAAAAGAAATGGCAAAGTTGAAATAGATCTATTTATTCCCATGTTAAGCGTAAGAAAAATAAATAAAATCAGTACTATTATCAAAGCTGTGCTTCCCATTATTTGTCTCCTTTTAAACTCATTGAAACTACTGTTTCAATCTATCTTTTAAATTTTCTATTTTAGTTTTAATTTTTTTATTTCTAGGGTCAATCTCATATGCAATTGTGTATTCTTTTATTGCTCTGTCTAAAAGCCCCATAGCCTCATATTTTTTTGCAAAATCAAGATGTGCTTTGTATATGTCTAAATCCAAGAAAATAGCAATGTCATAGTTGTTAACAGCCTGGATAACTTTACCAACTCTTGAATAAGCGTTTCCTAAAAGGAAATATACAAAAGCATTATTAGGATTCAAGTCAAGAGATTTTTCGAAAAAACTAATAGCTTTTTCGTACTCCTCTTTTTCAAAATAAAGATATCCTAAAAAAGAATACTGATTAGAAACATCCACTATCTGCAGGATTTTATGATAAAGTGCAATAGCACCATCGTAATCACCTTTATGGTACATGAGAATGGCAAGTTCTTCCATTTTCTTAATGTTTCCAGGATCATTTAAAAGATCAAATCTCAAATTTTCTTCTTTAGTTGTAATTTTGTTTGAATCCATTTGAGTAAATATTTCATCTATAAAAAGCTTTCCAGTCAATACATTCAACCTCCCCCAAAGAGTCTCTATCATATTATATCATATTATGTTCATATATATATAGCTTTTTTATACAAAAAAGAATGCAAAAATTGGAAATTTAAAATCAAAGAAGGTGACCCATAAGAAGTCACCTTTTTATTTAAATAGATTAGAATGTATAGATGATTCCACTACCTAGCATAAAGATGACATCTTTATCTGCAATAGGTGAGTCTGAAATCTCGTCAGAAAGTTTTGTAACACCAGTAAATCCAGTGATAGAAAGGCTATTAGTTAGTTTATAGTTACCTAAAAGACCTATACCATATCTATAGGCTCCTTTACCATCATAAGTTTCTTTTATGTGTTGTCTATTAAGTTCGTGTGGTTCTACACCAAAATAATAGTCAATAAAGTCTGAATCATAGTAAGTATATGTTACAGTTGGGATTACAGTAAAATTAGGAGTGATAAAGTAAGGCTTGCTTACTCTTAAGTTAAAGTTTCCTCCTTTTTCACCATACTCAGCTGAAACAGATGTTACTACATCATAAAAACCTGGGTAGTAAGTAAATTCTACTCCTCCCATTACTTTAGTATGTCTATCGTCTATACTCTTGTATCCAGATTTCATATCTTTACTTTTTACATTATATCCGCCAAAAGGAACACCATATAGAGAAAGTACGTAGTTATCTCTTTCAAGTAAATTGTATCCTAACTCAATACCATAGGCATTGTCCCCTTTAATAAAAAAGTCATCATATTTGAAATTTACAAGAGGGAGAACATAGTTATTTTTGTTACTGTGATATATTGGGGATGTCACTCCATAACCAATACCTATATCATTAGCAAGTGAAAGTTGTGGAAGTAGCATAAGCATTCCAAATAATAATGATAATTTTTTCATGTAAATTCCTCCCTGTTTTTATTACTATATTATATATAGTTTGTTGTCTATTTTATTGTAACATCTTTTTATAAATAAATAAAGGATTAGATGTGTTTATTTTAATCACCTAGTATTATATAAAAAAGGAATAATAGGAAAAATATAGTAGATATAAATACGAGACTAAGTTGCTTTAGTGGGCATAAAATGATTTTTTAATACAATTAGACATCTTTTTATACATATATATTTTAATAAATATATTATTAAATCATTGACACTTTGATATAGTTATGGTATATTTTAATCAGAATTTATACAACATTTTAGACAAGTTGTTTTAAAAACTCAGGAGGTAAAAATATGAAATACGCTGAAGAAGGTTTACAATATCATATTAACTTAAGAAAAGGAGATGTTGGTAAGTATGTAATACTTCCAGGAGATCCAAAACGTTGTGCAAAAATTGCAAAATATTTTGATGATGCAAAACTTGTAGCAGATCACAGAGAGTATGTAACTTATACAGGATACCTTGATGGAGTTAAAGTAAGTGTAACTTCTACAGGAATCGGAGGACCATCAGCAGCAATAGCATTAGAAGAGCTTGTAAAAGCTGGAGCAGACACTTTCTTACGTGTTGGAACATGTGGAGGAATGCAAAAAGAGATTATGGGGGGAGATCTTGTAATCGCTACTGGAGCTATCCGTATGGAAGGAACAAGTAAGGAATATGCACCAATAGAATATCCAGCAGTTGCAGATTTAGACATAGCAAATGCATTAGTAGGTGCAGCAAAAGAACTTGGTAAAAAATATCATGTTGGAGTAGTTGAATGTAAAGACTCTTTCTATGGACAACATGAACCAGAAACAAAACCAGTAAGTTATGAATTAATGAACAAATGGAATGCATGGATACGTTTAGGATGTAAAGCATCTGAAATGGAATCAGCTGCATTATTTATAGTTGGAAGTTATTTAAATGTACGTGTAGGATCATCATTCTTAGTTGTAGCTAATCAGGAAAGAGAAAAACTTGGACTTGAAAATCCAGTAGTTCATGATACTGAAGCAGCAATAATAACAACTATTCAAGCTATACGTAACCTTATTAAAGAAGATAAAGCAAAAGGTATTTTATAATTAGATTAATAAAAAGATGGAGGAACAATGAAAGGTATTATAACTCTAGTGGGGATAGTTTTATTATTAGGTCTTATGTATCTTATTTCATCAAAGAAGAAGGATGTAAAGATAAATATTGTAATAAAGGCAATGATAGCACAGTTTATTATAGCGATACTTCTTGTAAAATTCCCATATGGAAGAATAGTTGTATCAAAGATATCAGATGTAGTTACAGAGATATTAAATTATGGAATAAATGGACTTTCTTTTGTATTTGGAAGTCTTGCTGACCCAGGACAAGCTACTGGCTTTATATTTATGGTAGTAGTTTTAGGTAATATAGTATTTTTATCAGCATTTGTTGCAGCACTATTTTATTTAGGAATCTTAGGATTTATTGTTAAAGTGATTGGAAAAGTTGTTGGAAAGTTCTTAGGAACAAGTCAGGTGGAAAGCTTCGTTGCAGTAGCAAATATGTTTTTAGGACAAACTGAAAGCCCTATCCTTGTAAGTAAATATTTAGGAAACATGACTCAAAGTGAGATTATGGTAGTTCTTGTATCAGGAATGGGAAGTATGTCAGCTACAATTATCGGAGGATATGTAGCATTAGGTATCCCTATGGAATATCTTTTAATTGCTTCTTCACTTGTACCATTAGGAAGTATAGCTATCTCTAAGATACTTCTTCCAGAGACAGAAAAAGCAAAGATAGTTGAAAATGTAAGCATGGATAGAAAAGGTCACCACGAAAATATAATTTCTGCAATCAGTGAAGGTGCAGTAAGTGGAATGAATACAGCTATAGCAATAGCTGCATCTCTAATAGCTTTCATCTCATTAATAGCTTTAGTAAATGGAATTCTTGGAATATTTGGATTAAGTCTTGAAAAAATATTCTCTTATGTATTCTCACCACTTGGATTCTTTATGGGACTGGATGGAAACAACATCTTCCTTGCTGGAGAACTTTTAGGATACAAACTTGTATTAAACGAATTTATAGCTTTCCAAAAATTAGGACAGCTAATTCAAGCATTAGATTACAGAACTGGACTTATTATCAGTATAGCACTAGCTGGATTTGCTAACTTCTCAAGTATGGGAATCTGCATATCAGGAATTTCAGTTCTATGTCCAGATAAAAGAAGAGTACTTGCTAGACTTGCATTTAAAGCAATGATAGGTGGATTTGCAGTAAGTGTACTAAGTGCTATGATAGTTGCATTTATAACATCATTCTAGTTATAAATCATCTTATATGATATTATGTAATTGGGGGATTAAAAATGGATATTTTTAAAGAGTATAAAGATATACTAGATAAAGCATTTGAAGCAATGGAAAATGCATATGCACCATATTCAAAATATCATGTTGGAGCATGTGTAAAAACTAAAGATGGAAAGTATCATATAGGTGCTAATATAGAAAATGCATCATATGGACTTACAAACTGTGCTGAGAGAAGTACACTATTTCATGTATACTCTCTTGGATATAGACAAAAAGATATTGAGTCTATGGCTCTTGTAACTGGAGGAAATACTCTAGGAACACCTTGTGGAGCTTGTAGACAGGTAATGGTAGAGCTTTTAAATAGAGATACACCTGTAGTTATTGCTAATAAACACAATAAAGCTATGGTAACAACTATTGAAGAACTTTTACCATATTCATTTACTGATGATGATTTAAAATAGGAGGAAATTATAATGACACCACATAATAACGCGAAATTAGGAGATATAGCTAAAAACGTTTTAATGCCAGGAGACCCACTAAGAGCTAAATTTATAGCTGAGACTTTTCTTAAAGATGTAAGACAAGTTAATACAGTTAGAAATATGTTTGCATTTACTGGAACATACAAAGGAAAAGAGATAACTGTTATGGGTTCAGGAATGGGAATGGCATCAATAGGAATTTACTCATATGAATTATTCAAATTCTACGGAGTTGAAAATATAATAAGAGTTGGATCAGCTGGAGCTTATATTGACTCACTTGATCTATATGACGTTGTACTTGCAAACAGTGCTTGGAGCCAATCAACATTTGCACGTACTCAAAATGGATATAATGAAGATACTGAATATCCAAGTGAAGCATTAAATGAAAAAATTAAAAAAGCAGCTGGAAAATTAAATATTCCTTTACACTTAGAAAAATTACACTCAAGTGATGTATTCTATACAGAATCAAATGTTGACGGATATAAAGAAATAAGTGAAAAATATGGATGTGCTTGTGTAGAGATGGAAAGTTTCGCACTATTCCATAATGCAAAAGTATTAGGTAAAAATGCAGCTTGCTTACTTACAATCTCAGATTCATTTACTTCACAAAAACAAACAACTGCTGAAGAAAGACAAACAGCTTTTACTAAAATGATAGAGATAGCTTTAGAAACTTTTGTTGATTAATTGAGGAGAATAAAATGAAAAAATATAAAAGAATATTTGTCATAGTAATGGATTCATTAGGAATAGGAGCTATGAAAGATTCTGCTAAATATGGAGATATTGGAGTTGATACTTTAGGACATATTGCTCAATCAGTTCCATCTTTAGATATTCCTAATTTACAAAAAATGGGAATAGCAAATCTTCATCCAATAAAACATGTGGAAAAAGTTGAAAAACCAATAGGTTATTATGCAGCTTTAAATGAAGCAAGTGTTGGAAAAGATACTATGACAGGACACTGGGAAATGATGGGACTTCATATTCAAAAACCTTTCCAAACTTTTACTGACACAGGATTTCCAAAAGAATTAATTTCTGAACTTGAGAAAAGATGTGGAAGAAAGATAGTTGGAAACAAATCTGCAAGTGGAACAGCAATACTTGATGAATATGGAGAACATGAAATAGCAACAGGGGATATGATAGTTTATACAAGTGCTGACTCAGTTCTACAAATATGTGGACATGAGAAATATATGGGACTTGACAATCTATATAAATATTGTGAAATTGCAAGAGAACTTACTATGAAAGATGAATGGAAAGTAGGTCGTATCATTGCAAGACCTTATATAGGAGAGAAAAAGGGAGAGTTTGTAAGAACTTCTAATAGACATGACTATGCTTTAAAACCTTATGGAAGAACAGCATTAAATGCATTAAAAGATGCAGGTTTAGATGTTATCTCTGTAGGTAAAATAGCAGATATATTTGTTGAAGAAGGAATTACTAAAGCTTATAAATCAAAAAGTTCAGTTCATGGAATGGAACAGACTATTGAGATATCAAATGAAGACTTTACAGGACTTTGTTTTGTAAACTTAGTTGACTTTGATGCTCTTTGGGGACATAGAAGAAATCCACAAGGATATGGTCAAGAGATAGAAAAATTTGATAAGAATTTAGGAGTTTTACTTCCAAAATTAAAAGAGGATGATCTTTTAATTATAACAGCTGACCATGGTAATGACCCAACTTACACAGGAACAGACCATACAAGAGAACAGGTACCATTCTTAGCTTATTCACCATCTATGAAAGGTGATGGAGATCTTGGAACTTTTGATACTTTTGCAATAATAGGAAATACTATTGCAGATAACTTTGATGTAAAGATGCCTGAGAATACAATTGGACATTCTATACTTGAAAAATTGAAATAGAAAGGGATTTGTATATGGATAAGAAAGAGATATTAAAAATAGTAGACCACACACTTTTAGGACAAGCTTCTACTTGGAATGAGATAAAACAAATACTTGATGATGGAATAAAATATGGAACAGCTTCTGCATGTATTCCAGCTTCATTTGTAAAGAGAGCTAAGGATTATGTAGGAGATAAACTTCCTATCTGTACAGTTATTGGGTTCCCAAATGGATATAATACAACAGCTGTAAAAGTATTTGAAACTGAAGATGCTATAAAAAATGGTGCTCAAGAGATAGATATGGTTATCAATGTTGGAGATCTAAAAGATAAAAGATATGATGCTATATTAGATGAGATAAAAGCAATACATAAAGCATGTAATGGACATATATTAAAAGTTATTATTGAAACTGCACTTTTAACTGAAGAAGAAAAAATTAAAATGTGTGAAATAGTAACTGAAGCTGGAGCTGAATATATTAAAACATCAACTGGATTTTCAACAGGAGGAGCAACATTTGAAGATGTAGCTCTAATGAAAAAACATGTTGGAAAAAATGTTAAAATAAAAGCAGCTGGAGGAATCTCTTCACTTGAAGATGCTGAAAAGTTTATGGAGCTTGGAGCTAATAGACTTGGAACAAGCAGAATTGTAAAAATTATTAAAGGTGAAGAAGCAAAAGGATATTAATAGCTTATTATAGAAGAAAAAGGGGGAGCCGACCCCCTTTTTATATTACAAATATTATCATTTTGTGATAAACTAGAAAAAGGTATTATTAAACAAAGGATTATTTAATAAGGAGGAAACAATCATATGAGGTTAGGGTCAATTGAAGCAGGAGGAACAAAGTTTGTCTGTGCTATAGGAAATGAAAATGGAGAAGTATTTGAAAGAGGAGTATTTCCTACTACATCTCCTGAAGAAACAATGGAAAAAGTTATTGAGTTTTTTAAAGGTAAAGAGATTGAAGCAATGGGTGTTGGATGCTTTGGTCCTTTAAGTTTAAATCCAAAAAATAAAGATTATGGAGCTATAACAACTACACCAAAAGTATTGTGGCAAAATTATAATATTGTAAATAAGCTTAAAGAACATTTTAATATTCCAATAGGTTTTGATACAGATGTAAACATAGCTGCACTTGGAGAGTACACATGGGGAGGAGCTAAAGGTCTTGATTCATGTTTTTATATGACAGTTGGAACTGGAGTTGGAGCTGGAATAATAGCTGAAGGAAAAATGATACATGGACTTTTACATCCTGAGGTAGGGCATATGATAGTTCCAAAACATCCAGAAGATGATTTTGAAGGGATATGTCCATTTCATAAAAA
Organism: Fusobacterium sp. DD2; assembly: GCF_018205345.1. Classification (NCBI taxonomy): domain Bacteria; kingdom Fusobacteriati; phylum Fusobacteriota; class Fusobacteriia; order Fusobacteriales; family Fusobacteriaceae; genus Fusobacterium; species Fusobacterium sp. DD2. The sequence goes on along the minus strand of NZ_JADRHM010000003.1, from coordinate 57,299 downwards.
TTGTCTTGAAGGTCTTGCTTGTGGTCCTGCAATTGAAAAAAGATGGGGTAAAAAAGGTCATGAATTGCCTGCTGATCATAAAGCATGGGATATTGAGGCTTACTATCTTTCAATAGCAGTAGTTGAAACAATAGTTATGCTTTCACCTGAAAAAATAATATTAGGTGGAGGAGTAATGAAGCAGTCTCAACTCTTTGAAAAAATAAGAAAACAGGTTAAAGAGATGCTAAATGGATATATCAATGTATCTGAAATAACTGAAAATATTGATGAATATATTATCTATCCAAAATTAGGGGATAATGCTGGAATATCAGGAGGATTAGCACTAGCTAAACAGGTTTTACAAAAATAGGAGGGAAAATGTATCCAATTAAATTTGAAAAACATCTGGTAAAAAAAGTATGGGGAGGACGTGAGTTTGAAACTATACTTGGAATTTCCCTCCCTGAAAATGAAAAAATAGGGGAATCATGGGAAGTTAGTTGCCATAAGAATGGACTTTCTATAATAAAAAATGGAGAGTTCAAAGGAAAAACTTTAGAAGAGATTGTAAAAGAATATAAAGGTGAAATTTTAGGTGAGGAGATATATGATAAATATGGAGATAAATTTCCTCTGCTTATAAAATTTTTAGATATCAATGACAGACTTTCTGTACAGGTTCATCCAGATGATAAATATGCTCTTGAAAAAGAGGGAGAGTTTGGAAAAAGTGAGTGTTGGTATATTTTAGATGCAAGTAGTGATGCCAGACTTATTTTAGGAATAAAAGATGGAATAGATAGAGAAAACTTTATTGAAAAAAGTAGAAAACGTGATTTTACAGATCTATTTAACTGCGTATCTGTAAAAAAAGGTGATTTTATAAATATTACACCTGGTCTTGTGCATGCAAGTTTAAGTGGAAGTATATTACTATGTGAAATACAGCAAAACTCAGATACTACATATAGAATATATGACTTTGACAGAGTTGTAGATGGTAAATTAAGACCTTTGCACCTGGATAAGGCATATGATGTTATAGAGTTTGATAAAAAGCCTGAAATGAGTAGAGAAGAGGACAGGGAGAAAATAGAAGTTTCCAGAGGAAGTAAAGAGCTTCTTGTTAAATCTCCATATTTTACAGTTGAAAAGATTAAACTAAAAGGTAAGTATAGAGATGAAAAGTACAAGAACTTTAAAATCTATTCAGTAATAGATGGAGAGGGGTCAGTTAGAACTGAGGAAAAAATCTATAGAATAGGAAAAGGAGAGACTCTGTTTATACCAGCTAATCTGGAAGTAACATTAGATGGAAATATAGAGATATTAAAATCATATATATAATAAAAAGTACGGCTTTTGCCGTACTTTTTTAGTGAGTGTTAATTAATTAAAGGAAGTTTTCGTTAAAATAAATCATTAGAGCTTCATATTCACGCTTAGTAGAAGCTACTGTATATATATCTATTCTAAATCCTCCAACAGAAGTTTTCATTTCTAAAGCAAGAGTGCTTTCGAAATCATCACTGTCAAGAATAAAGAATTTAGAAACTTTTAATTTTCTATTTGGGTTATAGAATACCACTTTTAACTTATTAACATATGGAGATGCTTTTAACATCTTTATCATATCTTCAAGTTCAGGTGGTCTTGCAGTAATTGTAGAAGAAGGAATCTCTTTATCGTTGATATTTACATTTGTTGTTCTTCTAGGAAGATGATGTGAGTTTTTGACAGTTTTTAGATAATAATATCCAATAGCAGATAACTCAACATATTCTTTTCCATCTATAATTCTGTCTTCTATAAAATAGCTAAGTTCTACTTCCTGCTGTAAGTATTCTTCAACTTTAGCTTTTTCAACTGGTTTGCTAGATGCAATTTTGTTGAAAAATTCTTTATTTTCAAGATAGTAGTTGTAGTCTATTTTAATAGGTAGTGGTGGTATTTCAGTAACGTCTTCAAATTCTCTAAACATGAAATATGATTTGATACCAAGAATTTGAGCCATAAGACTTACCATAAATATTTCAGCTGTATATCCACCAACAGTGCAAACAGCAATATTATATTTGTTAATTACTTTATCAACAATGTTACTGATTTCTTCAACAAGATTTTTAAGTCCTTCAGTTCTAAATTCAACTGGGTGTCTTTTATCAACTTTGCTTATTGATTTTCTTGTAACCTCTTTTACAATTCCTTTTTTTAGGAAAAACTCTTCAAGAACTTCTCCCGCAAGTTTACCATTTACTGTATCATGGTTAATCATATAAAGGTGTTCTCCAGAGAAGATACCCTTCTCTCTAAGATTTTCTACTGAGATAATCTCAGAAGCGTATCTCTTGTCTCTGAAGTCCTCTATTCTTTCTTCTTCATAAAATTTTAAAATGTTTTCTTTGGTGATATCTTTATTTTCATTATGGGCGATATAGTTCTCTATTAAACTAGTACCCACTGTAATAATCAGATTATCCAAATGTATCCCTCCTATCTTTAATAAAAAAATCTCTATACCTAGTTAATACCCTTAAAAACTGATTTTGTCAATACTAAAGATAGATTCTAAGGGCCTACATATCTCTGCAAGCTATTATATCTGCACCTGTTCCAAGTACGTCTTTAATAAGCACTTGACCGTGTTTAACAGGAGATTTTACTACGATATTATTTAGAAGTTCCATACATTTAAAATTTAATTCTTTAGGAATACTTGTACTTGTTTTAACAGGTAGTCTTTTGTGAATTCCACCTTCAATTTTTACTGTAGAAGTGATAACTCTTTTTGGAGCTGTAAGTTCTTCTTTTGCATAAGCTTCACCTCTAGGGCAAGTGTTTCCAGTTACCTCTAAAGTTTTAGTGTCTATTTCAAGATGACATCCCATAGGACATACAATACATACCATTTCTTTTATCATATTACTTATCTCCTTTCTCTTCTACAAGAGTAACTACCAGTTCTTTACCTTGAACACCTTCTAATAGTTTTTTAGGAACCATAACTTTTTCCATTTCTCCTGGAGCAAGGTGTTGTTTTTTCATGTTAACTAATACTCTGTCTCCATCTTTAACTTGAAGTCTCATATTTTTGTAGATATTGTTTACTCTCATTGAAATTTCAAGAGCGTTTTCTATATTTTCCAATCTGTATTTTTGAGGGACTGTATATGTAATTCCAAATCCAGTTTTAAGTTCTACATATTCTCCATCAACAGCTTCATCTTTAATATACTTAGCAGCAGCTTTACCAGCTTTTCTAGCTTCAGCACTAACGAAGTCAACAAGGTCATGAACGTGTACAACGTTTCCACAAGCAAATATTCCTGGGATACTTGTTTCCATCATTTCATTAACAATTGGTCCAGATGTTCTTCTGTCAATTGCAATTCCAGTGTTTCTAGAAATATCATTTTCTGGGATTAATCCAACAGAAAGAAGTAATGTATCACAATCATATTCTATTTCAGTACCTGGAATAGGTCTTCTATTTTCATCAACTTTTGCTATTACAACTTTGTTAAGTCTTTCTTTTCCCTGAATATCAATTACTGTGTGGCTTAGATATAAAGGAATATTATAGTCATTTAGACATTGAGCAATGTTTCTTGCAAGTCCTCCTGAGAATGGCATAAGTTCAACAACTGCTTTAACTTCTGCTCCTTCAAGAGTCATTCTTCTTGCCATAATTAATCCGATATCTCCAGATCCAAGGATAACTACTTTTTTACCAACCATGTATCCTTCCATGTTTATAAATCTTTGAGCTGTACCAGCTGTAAAGATTCCTGCAGGTCTTTCACCTGGAATAGATATAGCTCCTCTAGTTCTTTCTCTACATCCCATTGCAAGGATAACAGCTTTAGCTTCAATAGCCATATATCCATCTTTTGTATTTATAGCATGAACCATTTTTTCAGGAGTGATATCAAGTACCATTGTATCAAGTTTATACTCTATATTCATTTTTGCTAATTCTTTTATAAATCTTTCAGCATACTCAGGACCTGTTAATTCTTCTTTGAATTCGTGTAATCCGAATCCATTGTGGATACATTGTTGTAAAATTCCACCAAGTTCTTTATCTCTTTCTATTACTAAAATACTGTCTACACCATTTTTCTTTGCTTCTATTGCAGCAGCAAGACCTCCTGGTCCTCCACCTATTACAACTAAATCAAATTTCATATTATAGTTCCTCCTGCTTCTTAGTTTCTCCAGTAAGTATATAAGAACCTACTTTATCTAAAACAATATCATCTAGATTTTCATGTAATTCTCTTGCAAGTATCTCTTGTACTCTAGGACCACAGAATCCACCTTGACATCTACCCATACCTGGTCTACATCTTTTCTTGATTCCATCTACTGTTTTAGCTCCAACCATTCTATGGATAACATCAACTATTTCTCCCTCAGTAATGCTTTCACATCTACAGATTATTCTTCCATATCTAGGGTCTTTTTTAATTACTTCAGCTTTTTCTTCAGGTGATAATTCCATAAAGTAGATATGAGGTTTATTTTTCTTGTGTTCAGCTTTTTTAGCTGGATTTCCAAGTTTTTCAACTATCATATTTGCTACATCCAGTCCAATTGCTGGAGCTGATGTAAGTCCTGGAGATTTAGTTCCTGCAATGTTAAAGAAGAATGGAACATCTTCAACTTCTCCTATTATGAAATCAGGAATATCTGCTTCTGCTCTAAGTCCAGAGAAGTTTTTGATATTATCTCTGAAATTAATGTTTTTAACACTTTTTACAGCTGTTGCTTTTATAAAGTCAAAAGCTTCTAATGTATTTCCAACATAGTCTTTGTCATCTTGAGTAGTAGCTGTTGGTCCAACTATTAAGTTTCCGTGTACTGTTGGAGATACTAGAACTCCTTTACCAACTTTTGTAGGGCATTGGAAGATTACTTTGTTAACTAGATTTCCTTGAACTTTATCAAGTAAGAAGTATTCTCCAGCTCTAGGAGTTATTTTTATTTTTTTAGAGCTTACCATGTTGTTAATATCATCAGCATAAACACCGGCAGCATTTACAACAACTTTAGCAGTAAGTTCTTCTTTATTAGAAAGGATAACTTTGAATCCTTCAGCAATTCTTTCTATTTTTTCAACTTTTGCATCAGTTTTAAGTTCTGCACCATTTAATACAGCATTTTCAAGTAATTTTATTGTAACTTCCCAAGGGCTTGTTACTCCAGCAGTAGGAGCATACAGAGCAGCTTTCACTTCTGGGTTGATATTAGGTTCCATCTTTAATACATCTTCTCTTTCTAGAAGTTGCATTCCTGGGATACCATTAGTTATTCCTCTGTTGTATAGTAAATTTAGATGTTCTCTATCCTCCTCAGAAAATGCTAAAACAAAAGAACCAGTTCTTTTGAATGGAGCATCTATCTCTTTACATAGATCCTCATACATCTCATTACCTAATGCATTGTATTTTGCCATTAAAGTTCCCTCAGTAGCATCATATCCAGCGTGAACGATTCCTGAGTTTGCTTTACTTGTACCATTAGAAACATCGTGTTCCTTTTCTAATACCATAACTTTTAAGTTATATTTAGCTAGTTCGTAAGCGGTAGCAGCTCCCATTATACCTGCTCCAATAATAATAACGTCAAACATACCTTCCTCCTATTTTTGTTTATAAAAAAGAGTCAACAAATAGGCAGAAGAAAACCTGCCTATTGTCGACTCTCACTTTTCACCAGTCAATATTCTATTTCAAGACTATTATCTTACATTTCGAAGTGTTTGTCAAGAAATATTTTATTCTTCGTCCCAAGCCATAGATCTTTTAACAGCTTTCTTCCAACCAGCGTATTTTTTATTTCTTTCTTCTTCACTCATTGAAGCTGTAAACTCATGGTCAAGTTTCCATTGAGAAGTGATTTCTTCCTTAGATTCCCATACACCAACTGCTAATCCAGCTAAGTATGCAGCACCAAGAGCCGTAGTTTCAAGAGTCACAGGTCTTCTTACATTAACACCTAATATATCAGATTGGAATTCCATTAAGAAGTTGTTAGCAGCAGCTCCACCATCAACTTTCAGGTTGTTTAATTTAATTCCTGAATCTTCTTGCATTGCTTCAAGTACGTCTCTAGTTTGATAAGCTATTGATTCAAGAGTAGCTCTTATTATATGGTTTTTGTTAGCTCCACGAGTAAGTCCTAATATAGCTCCTCTAGCATACATATCCCAATATGGAGCTCCAAGTCCAACAAATGCTGGTACTACATATACTCCACCATTATCTTTAACTTTTCTAGCAAAGTATTCAGTATCTCTTGCTTCAGAAACAAGTTTTAGTTCGTCTCTTAACCATTGTACACTTGCTCCACCTATAAATATACTTCCTTCAAGAGCATATTCAACTTTACCATTAAGTCCAATTGCTATTGTTGTAACAAGTCCATTTTGGCTTCTAACCATTTTGTCTCCAACATTCATAAGTAGGAAACATCCAGTTCCATAAGTGTTTTTAGAATCTCCTTTATTGAAACAAGCTTGTCCAAATAGAGCAGCTTGTTGGTCTCCAGCAACTCCAGCTATTGGAACTCTATGTCCACCTTTACCTCCAAGGTTTGCGTATCCAAATGTTCCACTACAATCTTTTACTTCAGGAAGCATTGATTTTGGTATACCTAAAATTTTAAGAAGTTTTTCATCCCATTCAAGATTTTTAATATTATATATCATAGTTCTAGATGCGTTTGTATAATCTGTTGCGTGAACTTTACCATTTGTAAGTTTCCATATTAACCATGTATCAACTGTACCAAATAGTAAGTCTCCTCTTTCAGCTTTTTCTCTTGCACCTTCTACATTATCAAGTATCCATTTAATTTTTGTTCCTGAGAAGTATGCGTCAATTAAAAGTCCTGTATTTTCTTTTACATATTCATCTAAACCTTCAATTTTCTTTAGTTCATCACATATCTTAGCTGTTCTTCTACATTGCCAAACTATTGCGTTATAAACAGGTTTTCCAGTGTGTTTGTCCCAAACTATAGTAGTTTCTCTTTGGTTAGTGATTCCAAGTCCAATGATATCATGTTGAGAAATACCAGTTCTTGCAATTACTTCAGCAAGTACTCCACTTTGGCTTGACCATATTTCCATAGGGTCATGTTCTACCCAACCTTCTTTTGGATAAATTTGTCTAAATTCTTTCTGTGCAACTCCTACAATTTTTTGGTCACTATCAAAAACTATAGCTCTTGAACTAGTTGTTCCTTGATCAAGTGCGATTACATATTTTGTATTCATAAGTTTTAAACCTCCAAGATAATGTTATTAAAGTCCTAATACACATTCAACGCAGTAATTAGCGAAGAAGTCAAATAATAATACACCAAGTACAGCACCAATAATTGGTCCAACTATAGGTACCCATGCATATCCCCAGTTTGATCCACCTTTACCTTTTATAGGAAGTATAGCATGAGCGATTCTAGGTCCTAAGTCTCTTGCAGGGTTGATAGCAAATCCAGTTGCTCCTCCAGTTGACATACCTATAACACAGATTAGAAGTCCTACTAGGAATGGTGTAATTCCAGGTTGCACCATGTTTTTACCATATCCTATTGCTAAGATTCCAACTACAAGTATAGCAGTACCAACTATCTCTGTTACTACGTTCCAAGGTTTGTGGTCTATTGCAGGTCCAGTTGAGAAAACACCTAATTTTACTCCAGCGTCAGGTTCTGCATCCATAAGATCCTTGTAAACTAAGTAAGCTAAAGTAGCTCCTAAAATTCCTCCTAAAACTTGTGCAACTATGTACCCTGGTACAAGTGCCCAATCCATTCTTCCACTAAGTGCCAATGCTATTGATAAAGCTGGATTTAAGTGTGCACCACTTACCCATCCTGTAAGATAAGCTGACATAGTAACTGACATACCCCAACCGAAGCAAGTTACCATCCAACCTCCTCCTTTTCCGAAACTCTTGTCTAGAGATAGAGTCATGTTAACTCCGTTTCCCATAAGTAAGAGTAAGGCAGTACCGATAAATTCGGCCAAATACATTGAACTTGGTTCCATACGTAATTCCCCCTTAAATATTTTTTTGGGCTATATGAAAAAAAGAGGCTTAAAAAAACTTTACTACCCTCAGAGTAGTAAGGTTTCTTCCGCCTCACAAATCACATAGCTCTATAACATTACATTAAGTATAATCCTAAAAGTGATTTTTGTCAATACATTTTTTACTGTTTTAAACTATACTGTTTTAAACTAGATAGGTTAGATGTTCCATAAATCTTTATCTGTAGTAGATATACCCATTGCACCTGCACCTAAAGCATTTATGATATCTTCCTTCTCATCAATAAGTCCTCCAGTAATAACAGGAATCTTCACTGAACGGTCTATTCTTGAAATTATTTTAGGCATTAATCCTGGTAATATTTCAACTGCATTTGGAGTATTTTCTCTTATATGAGAGATAGTATTTGAAAGAGAAAAAGAATCTAATACAAAAAATCTTTGAATGACACTGATATTATTTTTTATAGCAAAAGTTACTAAATTATGTTTAGTTGTTATGATTCCATCAGGGTTGATCTCTTTCATTAAAAATTCAACTCCATTATTAGAACTAGAAAGTCCATCCACCATATCTATATGAACGTAAACTATTTTATTTGCCTCTTTTAACTTTGTAACAATATCTTTGATATTAAGGATATCTGCCATAATTACAAATACGATTTCACTATTACTGTGAATAGCTTCAATTAAGTTAACATCATTTTTAACTGCTGGAATTATTGGATTTCTTTCTAATATCTCTTTAATATTATGCATAGGTATTCTCCTTTTTTTTATATTTTAATTTTTTAATGTCTATTTAAATGATATCACGTTTTTTACAAGAAAAAAAGGTATTTTTCTAAAATAGAGAGTTCTAAATACTAATATAGATGATAGAACTTAGTTTTGCGTCGAAAATAGTACAGATATCAACCTTTATTTTTGTAAAATTATCTCAAAAAGCAATAAATTATAGACAAAAAAACCTGTCATCTAAATTTAGATGACAGGCTATATTGATTAAGAAAAATGATCTATTTTTACATCATTCCAGGCATCATACCTGGATTCATCTCATGTTGTTTTGGCTCTTTTTTAGTAGCTACTAACACTTCAGTTGTCAGTATTAGTGCAGATATAGATGCAGCATTTTGGATAGCTGATCTAGTTACTTTAACTGGATCTATTATACCTGCTTCAAGCATATTTACGTAGATTTCAGAAATTGCGTTAAATCCATATCCTTTAGGAAGTTCTTTTATCTTTTCAAGAACAACAGCACCATCGATACCAGCATTGTCTGCAATTTGTTTTAAAGGAGCAGTTAGTGCTTTTTTAACTATTTCAACTCCAACTCCTTCTTCACCTTCAAGTTTAAAATCTTCCATATCTTTAGCAATTTCAACTAAGATAGTTCCTCCACCTGCTACAATTCCCTCTTCAACTCCAGCTCTTGTAGCATTTAAAGCATCTTCTATTCTAAGTTTTTTATCCTTCATTTCAGTTTCTGTAGCAGCTCCAACTTTTATAACTGCAACTCCACCAGAAAGTTTAGCAAGTCTTTCCTGAAGTTTTTCTTTATCATAGTCAGAAGTTGATTCTGCTATTTGATTTTTAATAGCTCCAACTCTTGTTTGGATAGCTTCACTATCTCCAAAACCATCTACAATTATTGTATTGTCTTTAGTAACCTTAACTCTTTTTGCAGTACCTAATTGAGGAATAGTTGTTTCTTCAAGTTTAAGTCCTTTTTCTTCACTTATTACTTCTCCACCTGTAAGAATAGCAATATCCTCAAGCATAGCTTTTCTTCTATCTCCAAATGCAGGAGCTTTTACAGCTACTACATTTAATGTTCCTCTAAGTTTGTTGATAACTAGAGTAGTAAGAGCTTCACCTTCAAGTTCATCAGCAATAATTAAAACTGGTCTTGAAGCTTGCACTGTCTGTTCAAGTATAGGTAGAATATCTTTCATACTTGAGATTTTTCTATCAGTGATTAAAATGAATGGATTATCAAGTTCAGCAACCATTCTTTCTGAATCAGTAACCATATAAGGTGAAATATATCCTTTGTCAAATTGCATTCCTTCAACTACCTCTAGAGTAGTGTCTAGTGATTTTGCTTCTTCAACAGTGATAACTCCAGTTTCTCCGACTTTTTCCATAGCTTGTGCTATTAGTTTTCCAATCTCTTCATCTCCTGCAGAAATTGATGCAACTTGTGCAATCTCTTCATTTGATTCGATTTTTTTTGCTTTTTCTTTTAAATGTTTAATTACCTCTTTTGTAGCTTTTTCGATACCTCTTTTGATAAACATAGGATTAGCTCCTGCACTTACCATTTTTAGCCCTTCTTTAACAATAGCCTGAGCCAAAATAGTTGCAGTAGTAGTACCATCTCCAGCTACGTCATTAGCTTTTGTAGCTACTTCTTTTATAAGTTGTGCTCCCATATTTTCAAATGGATCTTCAAGTTCTATCTCTTTAGCAATTGATACACCGTCATTTGTTATTAATGGTGAACCATAGCTTTTTTCAAGTACAACATTTCTTCCTCTTGGTCCTAATGTTATTTTAACAGCGTCAGCTAATGTGTTAACTCCTATTTCAAGTTTTTTTCTTGCTTCCTCATCAAATTTCAAAATTTTTGCCATTTATATCCCTCCAAAATTAGTCAATAATAGCTAATACATCTTCTATATTTAAAATAAGATATTTTTCTTCTCCATCTTTTATCTCAGTTCCTGAGTATTTAGCATAAATTACTTTTTCTCCAACTTCTATCTTAGGCATGTCTTCTCCAGTTCCAACAGCCATTACTTCACCCATATTAGGTTTTTCTTTGTCCCCAGCTCCTGGAAGAATAATACCACTTGCTGTTTTTTCTTCTTCTTTTATCAATTTAACTAAAACTCTTTTACCAATAGGTCTAATATTCATGATATCTATGCCTCCATAATTTTTATTAGCACTCTATATAACTGAGTGCTACTCAATCTATTAATATATTAAATCATTTACAATTAACTGTCAATAGTTTTTTGAAAATTCATTGTATTTTTTTAGAAGTATTGTTAAAATGTCCTTATATAAAAAATAAGGAGGATGGAAAGATGTTTGCCAAGTTGAGAGATAACAGTGATCTTAGAAATTTTTATAAAAGTTTTTTGGCAATTGGAATTCCGTTAACTATACAGCAATTAGTTTCTTCTTCGTTAAATTTTATAGATAATTTGATGATTGGAAGATTAGGAACAGAGTATTTAGCAGCTGTTGGATTTGCAGGAAGTCTATACAGAATATTGGACCTTGTTATTTTTGGCGTGTGCAGTGGAATGGGAGTCTTTGTTGCTCAATATTATGGTAAAAAGAATTATGATGCTATTAAAAAGATATTCGGCCTTATGATGAGGTGTGCTGTCTTTATAGGAATAGTATTTGCTTTTATTGGTCATTATTTTTCTAATGAAATAATAAAGATTTTCTCTAAAGATACCAGGGTAATTGAAATAGGTGTATCATATATAGAGATTGTTGTATACTGTTATATTTTTTATGCTATTTCATCAGGAATAGCCTATACTCTGCGTTCTATGGGATATACTAAATATCCTATGTTTGCAGCAGCAATTGGAGTAGTTGCAAATACATTTTTTAACTACTGTCTTATCTATGGAAACTTTGGATTACCTAGACTGGAAGAAAAAGGTGCTGCAATTGCTACTATTATTGCAAGAATTATTGAAATGGTAATTATTTTGACAATTGTATACATAAAAGACTTTAATTTAAAAGGAAAACTATCTTCATATATTAATGTATCAAAAGAACTGATAAAAGAGATAATAAGAGTATCAACACCTGTTATGTGTACAGAGTCAATGTGGATATTAGGTACTATTGCTCTTACTATAGCTTATGCCAAACTTGGAACAGATCAGGCTGCCTGTGCTCAAATTGCAGATGTTGTATCAACCTTTTCAGCAATACTTTTTATGGGGATTGCCAATTCAGCAGCAGTTATAATAGGTCATACTATTGGTGAAGGAAATAAAGAAAAAGTTATTTTTTATGCAAAACAGGTTTTATATGTGGCCTTTATAATGGCAGCATTTTGCTTTGTAATGGTTGAAATATTTGTAAATCCTATTGTTTCTCTATATCATCTGCCTGAAGATATCACTTATATGGCAGAAAAAACTGTCCAGGTATATGGAGGATTAATCTTCTTTAAAATGGTAAACTGGGCTATTTTGATTGGGATTTTTAGAGCAGGTGGAGATACTAAGGTGGCATTTTATTTAGATATTCTGCCACTGTGGTTATATGGTGTACCAATGGCATTTGTGGGGGCTTATTTTGCTCTTCCTATATATTACGTAATAGCAATAGCAGAGTTTTGTGAAGTTATAAAACTATGTTTTGCAATGTTAAGATACAGATCTCTAAGATGGATGAAAGATGTAACTGTATAGAGATTTATGTTGAAATACCAGGATAAAAATATTACTATATAATATATAGTGAAGCGAGGGTAAATAATAATAATTAAAAGAGGGGATGGATTATGGAAATAAAGAGAGTGTGGGGAGTATATTTTAGTGCAACAGGAACAACAAAAAAAGTTGTAGAAGAGTTGGCAAAATCTCTTGGGAAAAAATTTAATATTGAAGAAAAGATTTATGATTTTACAGTGCCTGAAAAAAGAAAAGATATACTAAAATTTGAAAAGGGAGATTTAGTTGTTTTTGGTATGCCAACTATTGCTGGAAGAGTTCCAAATCTTATGCTTGAATATCTAAAATCAATTGAAGGAAATGGAGCATTGGCAGTTCCTGTTTCACTTTATGGTAATAGAAATTATGATGACGCATTGATAGAACTTAGAGATATTTTAGCTGATGATGGATTTATGCCAGTGGCAGCAGGAGCTTTTGTAGGAGAGCACTCTTTTTCAAAAATATTAGGAGCAGGAAGACCTGATGCTAAAGATATAGAAGTTGTTCATGAATTTGCAGACAAAATTTATGATAAAATTATTGCAAATAATATCTCTTTAGTTGAGGTTAAAGGGACTCCAAAGCCATATAGATGGTATTATCAGCCAAGGGACAGAAAAGGAGAAAAGATAGATATAAGAAAGGTAAAACCTCTGACAAATGATAAATGTGTAAAATGTGGATTATGTGCAAGAATTTGTCCTATGGGATCAATTTCTCTTGAAGATCCAAGTCAGGTAACAGGAATATGTATTAAATGCTGTGCATGTGTTAAAAGATGTCCACAGGAAGCTAAGTATTATGATGATAAAGGATATCTGTATCATAAATCAGAATTAGAAGCTGAATACTCTGAAAAGAGAAATGAACCTGAGTTATTTCTATAGAATATGTTAAAAAGATGGGCTATTGCAGATTTATAAATGCAATAGCCCATTTTATATAAGTTTTATAGATTAAAATATTTTTCAATATATTTAGCAACACCATCGTCTATGTTTGAAAGTGTCATATTATGAAATTCTTTTTTTATAATCTCCTGTGAATTGGCCATTATTACTGGATGACCAGCTGTTCTTAACATATCAAGATCATTTTCTCCATCTCCAAAAGCCATAAATTCGTCAAGGTTAAGATTAAAAATCTCTGCTAAATGTCTTAGAGCAGCTCCTTTGCTGCAACCTTTAGGAGAGATATCTATACATGTAGGTTGAGAAAGGGTAATCTCAACTTGAGAAGCAAATTTTTCTCTTAGAACTTTATTTATTTTTAAAATAATATCTGTATCCTCATCTACTACTATTATTTTATTAAGTTCAGGACAATCTTTAGGAGTATCAAGAATAACCTCTGTAAAAAGAGTTCTTGTTGAATGATCCCTATTATCATCTTTATCACGATAATAATAATTTTCTCTAAATCCACTATAAAAATGGTTGTTATCTTTTATTGTCTGTAAAATATCAGCAGCAATTTTAGAAGGAATCAAATCTTCATATATAAGTTTTCCCTCTTTATTATAAATATTTGCTCCATTATTACATATAAGGAAAATATCAGTATCCAATTTTTTTAAAATCTCTTGAACTCCCAGTTTTCCTCTTCCAGTTGCAATTACAAAATTTATTCCTCTATCAATAAGTTTAGTTATAGCCTTTTTTGCGTATTCACTTGGTAAGTGATCTGGCTGTAAAAGTGTTCCATCTAAGTCTGATACTACAAATTTCATAAAATCTCACCTCTTGTGTACTATATAATACACCAAAAATGTGAAATATAAAAGAGAAGATATTGTAAAAAATAATATATTGACATTTTAATAAGAAAGGAGTATATTTTAATTGTGCATATGCACACAATAAAATTTACTGAGGTGATAAAGTGCCTAGATGTAAAAAGACACGTTGTTGTAGGATTTTGCAAAATGAGATAATTTTCAAACCTACTGGTATTCCTTTGGCAGATTTAGAGATAGTTGAAATAGAAGTAGATGAACTGGAAGCTGTAAGACTTTGTGATTACGAAAATAAAAGTCAGATAGAAGCTGGTGAGATTATGGAAATCTCCCGTGGTACTATTCAAAGACTTTTAAATGAAGGCAGACGAAAGATTTTAGATGCTCTACTTCATAAAAAAGCGATAAAATTGAAAAATGATTATTCTGATGAGATAAAAACTATAGGAGATGATAATATGAATAAAAATTTAAGAGTAGGGTTTGGAACTAATGATGGTGTAAATGTAGGAGATCACTTTGGACACTGTGCTAACTTTGTTATTTTTACAATAGAAGATGGAAACATTGTAAATAAAGAGATGTTAGCTGCTCCAGAACATGCACCAGGAGTATTCCCTAGATTTATTGCTGAAAATAAAGTGGATGTAGTTATTATTGGAACAATGGGAAGCAGAGCTTTTGATATGATAAAAGCAAATGGTGGAGAAGTAATACTTGGAATCAATGGTAAAATCAGCACTGTATTAGAAACATACCTTGCTGGAAACTTAAAATCTCAAGGTACAGCATGTCAACATCACCATCATCATGAAGGTGAAGATCACCACTGCAAACACTAATTTTGATATTTGCAAACATACAACTATACAAATTCAAAAAAGTCTGGAATTTATTTCCAGGCTTTTTTGTTTTCCAATCTATTCTTTTTCTAATTGGTATTGTTTTATCTTTCTATAAAGAGTTGCAATACCTATATCTAAAATTTTAGCTATTTTTTGTTTCGCAGCAGAGGTGTATCCAAACTTACTTAACATTTTTTCAATAGTTTCTTTTTCAATTTGGGCCATTGTTTTAAAAAGTTCACTATTTCCAGTAGTTGTAAAATGAGGTGGTAGATGTACAGTAGTTATTACATTTTCATTGACATCTACAACATTTACAAGATATTCAATAATATTTTTTAATTCTCTTATATTTCCTGGCCATGGATATGAAATAAAACTATTCATTACTTGTGGAGATAATTTTTTTTGAGATGTTCCAAATTTACGGCAATATTTAGTTACAAAAAATTCAGAAATAGCTTTTATATCTACAGGTCTTACTCTTAATGGAGGAATATTAATAGGGAAAACATTTAATCTGTAAAATAAATCCCCTCTAAAAGTATTTTCTTTTACCATTTCTAATAAATTTTGATTTGTAGCTGCAATTACTCTGACATCAATTGTTTTACTTGTATCAGATCCAACTGGTGAAATTGTTTTTTCCTGAAGTACTCTTAGAAGTTTAACTTGTAAAGGTAAAGGCATATCTCCAATTTCATCTAAGAAAATTGTGCCACCATTAGCTTGCTCAAAATATCCCACCTTACCTTTAGGATTTGCTCCGGTGAAAGCTCCTTTAACATACCCAAAAAGCTCACTTTCTATTAAATTTTCAGGAATTGCACCACAGTTAATAGGAATAAATGGTTTATTTTTTCTTTCACTATTACAATGAATTATTTTGGCAATAACTTCTTTTCCAGTTCCGCTTTCACCTGTAATTAAAACTGATGTTGTTGTTTTTGCTACTTTTAAAGCTTTAACGTATACTTCTTGCATTTCAGCAGAGGAAAAAATAAAACTGTGTTCTTCATCAGTGTTAAATTGTCTAAGATAAGATCTGAATTTTACAGCTTCTTCAAATATATAAAGAGTTCTAAATCTTCCCATATGTGTAGGAAAGTCAAGAATGTCTCCAACTACTTCATTTTTTACGTTGTTACAAGTAAGAATGAATTTTTTCTTATCTATGAATTGTTCAAGATTTGTTACTTTAACATCTGAATGAACTTCTGGAGATTGGAAAAGTGCACTACCCATTTCATTAATTAATTCTATTTGATTGTATTCATTAGTAATGATAATTGGATTTGGAATTCGATCAACAATATTTAATAAGACTTTGTTGTTATTCTCAATTCTAATTTTTTCTGTTTCCTGGTAAAGGTGTGAGCTTACAAATGAAGCCATCTGTTCTATGAACTTTATATAGGATTCTTTTTTTTGTATAAATTCTTCTTTTTGTTCGTCGTTAAAACAAATCAAACCTATAACTCCTATTGGGCTAGAATCGAATATGATTGGAGTGGAAAGCTCTAAGTATTCTTTACATTCTCCTATTGAAGGACAATTTTTACAAAGAGGCTCTTTTCTAGGATTAGCAATAATTATAGTCTTTCCTGTTTTTAAAACATGTTTATATACGTGTGATTCCTTTGACATATTTAATCCAACTTTATCAGCTAGTCTACCAGTACCTGCAATTCTAATGAGATTCTGATCCATAACTTCTACATCAACGTTAAGTATATTGGCAATTGTTTCTGCGTATAACATTATATCTTTTTTTAATTTAAAAAGTATATCCATCTCTTCTCCTTTAATTATTTTTCTAATTTCATCCATTATTTTATCATAATGATATAAAAAAGTTAAATTATTTCAGAATTAACACTTTAAATTGTGATATAATTTGTGTTACATATTATTTTATCAAAATGATACTTATTTATCATTTTGATAAATAAAAGACTGATAAAAATATAAGACCCAAGATATATTCTTCTTTTAATAAACTATTTTTGTATATATTTCATGGTTAAAATAGAATTTTAAATTTGGCATCAAAATTGCTATATAAAGTAGCAAAAGATAAAAATAGGAGGAAAAGATAGGAATGAAAAAACTTATTGATTGGGTTCAAAATACTAGAAGTAGAGACAAAAATTATAAAAAATCTAAATTGGAAGGTTTTGACGAGAAAACTATGAAAGAGGTTTATACATTTCATAAAAGTTTACCAAATTATAAACCAACTCCTTTAGTTGAATTAAATAACTTAGCAAATCACTATGGAGTAAAAAAGATATGGGTTAAAGATGAATCAAAGAGATTCGGATTAAATGCATTCAAAGTATTAGGTGGATCTTATGCTATTGGGAAATACTTAAGCAATAAATTACATAAAGATATAAGTGAACTGCCTTATAACGTATTAGTATCAGATGCAGTAAAAAAAGAATTAGGAGATGTTACTTTTGTAACTGCAACAGATGGTAACCATGGAAGAGGAGTTGCATGGATGGCTAACAGATTGAATCAAAAATCTGTAGTGTATATGCCTAAAGGATCTGCACAAATGAGATTTGATGCAATAAAAAATGAAGGTGCAGATGTAACAATAACTGATATGAACTATGACGATGCTGTTAGATTAGCTAATAAGAAAGCAGAAGAGTGTGGATGGGTTATGGTACAAGATACAGCATGGGATGGTTATGAAGATATTCCTTTATGGATAATGCAAGGTTATTCAACAATAATAAATGAAGTAGTGGATCAATTAAAAGCTACTGACGAAAAACCTACACATGTATTCTTACAAGCAGGAGTTGGATCTTTTGCTGGAGCTATTCAAGGGTACTTAGCACAATTATATGGAGAAGATAGACCAATAACAATTATTTGTGAGCCTCATGGAGCAAACTGTATTTATAAATCAATGCTTGCAAATGATGGAAATCCACATAGTGTTGGAGGAGACCTTACAACAATAATGGCTGGTCTTGCTTGCGGAGAACCAAATACTATAAGTTGGAAAATTTTAAGAGATAATGCTGATTTCTCAGTATCATGTGATGATTCAATTTCAGCAAGAGGAATGAGAGTTTTATCTAGTCCATTGAAAGATGATAAAAGAGTTATATCTGGAGAATCTGGAGCAGTTGGACTTGGACTATTTACTATTTTAATAGATAAACCAGATGAATGTAAAGAACTTCTTGAGAAGTTAAAGATTGATGAAAATTCTAAAATATTATGTATCAGTACAGAAGGGGATACTGACATAGTTGGATATGAAAATGTTGTATGGAACGGAGCTTACTGTAATAAATAAAAAATAAAAAAAATTAGGAGGAATAAAATGTTTTCACAAGAAAGAAAAAATCAATTAGTTGAAGTTTTACAAAATATGATTAGAAGAAGAAGCTACTCAGGAGAAGAAAAAGAAATAGCTGAGTATATCAAAAAAATCTGTTTAGAAGTTGGATATGATGAAGTTCATATTGATAAATATGGAAGCGTAATTGGAAAAATTAAAGGAAATTATCCAGGACCAAAAGTGTTAATGGATGGACATATGGATACAGTTCCTGTTGATGAAGAAAAATGGGAGAAGAAACCTTTTGAAGGAGAAGTAATAGACGGAAAACTTTATGGAAGAGGAACTAGTGACATGAAAGGTGCTTTATGCGCTATGTTGCTTGCAGGAGCATATTTAGCACAAGACCTTAAAAAAGAATTTGCTGGGGAAATATACATTGCAGGAGTAGTACATGAAGAGTGTTTTGAAGGAGTTGCTGCAAGAGAAATAAGCAAATATGTAAAACCTGATTTTGTAATTATAGGAGAAGCTTCTCAATTAAATCTAAAGATTGGTCAAAGAGGAAGAGGAGAAATAGTTGTAGAAACTTTTGGAAAACCATCTCACTCTGCTAACCCTGAAAAAGGAATAAATGCTGTGTACAAAATAATGGGAATTATTGAAAAAATAAAACAACTTCCAATGACTCATCATGATGTTTTAGGATACGGAATTCTAGAACTTACTGATATAAAATCATCTCCATATCCAGGAGCATCAGTTGTACCAGATTATTGTAAAGCTACTTATGATAGAAGACTTCTTGTAAATGAAACAAAAGAAAGTGTTTTAAAACCTATCCAAGATTTATTAGATGAAATGATGAAAAATGATAAAGAATTAAAAGCTAAAGTTTCATATGCAAAAGGAAAAGAAAAATGTTGGACTGGAGATACTATAGAAGGAGAAAGATTCTTCCCAGGATGGCTATATGATAAAAATGAAGAGTATATCCAAAAAGCTGTAAAAGCTTTAAAAGGAATTGGACAAAATCCAGAAATTACAAACTATAACTTCTGTACTAATGGATCTCATTATGCAGGTGAAGCTGGAATAAAAACAATAGGATATGGACCATCAAAAGAAAACTTAGCTCATACTATTGATGAATACATAGAATTAGATCAATTATATAAAGTATCTGAAGGTTACTACGCAATTTTAAAGGAATATTTAGCGAAATAGTTTAGACTATAATTTAGGAGGGGTTTTTTATGCGTAATGAACAGATTACAGCATTGGTAATAATATTACTATATATGTTGGCAACTGTAGGAATTGGACTTTTTGCTTCAAGAAAAAAAGCGAAGGAAAAAGAAAGTAATGATGACTTTTTAATGGCTAGTAAATCTTTAGGACCAGTAGTATTAGCAGGAACATTATTTGCTGCAAATACTGGAGGAGCAAGTACAACTGGAATTGCTACAAATGTATATCAATATGGATTGTCAGCATCTTGGTATGTTATAGCAGGAGGAATAGGATTTGTTTTAGTATCATTTATAGCGCCATATTTTAGAAGAGCTCAAGCTAATACAGTTCCTGAAATTATAAGTAAGAGATATGGAAAAGCATCACATATTTTTACAGCTTTAACTTCGATAACTGCATTATTTATGGCAACTGGGGCACAAATTATAGCAACAGCTTCAATAATAAACGTTGTAACTGGATTGAACTTTAAAACAGCAGCAATAGTAAGTACAGTGGTTGTAATTATTTATACAATGATTGGTGGATTTAAGTCTGTTACAGCAGCAAACCTTATGCACGTATTGTTCATAACTGTTGGAATGACTGTGGCAATGTTTATTATGGTAAATAGTGATAAGGTTGGTGGATTTGACGCATTATTTGAAAAAGCAAGAGCGATGACAAATGAATCAGGTGTCAACATGGATTTCTTAAGTATGACTAAAATTGGAGCTACAACTATTTTAGGATATGTTGCAATGTACTTTATGACTTTCCCAACTGGACAAGAAATAGTTCAAACTTATTGTTCAGCCAAGGATGGTAAGGCTGCAAAACTTGGTTCTATATTAGCAGGAGTAGTTTCAGCTCTATATGCAATAGTGCCAGCAATAATTGGTCTATTAGCATATGTATGTATAGATGGTTATATTTTAGGTGGATCACAAAAAAATGCTTTAGCACAAGCAACTTTAACTTTTGCACATCCATTGATTGCAGGTGTTGTACTAGCAGCAATAGTTGCGGCAACAATGAGTAGTGCTGCTGGAAATATGATAGCAACAGCAACTATGTTTACAAATGATATTTTTGTTCCTTACATGAATAATGGAGTGAAAGATGATAAAAAAGAAATCTTCATTTCAAAGGTAGCAATGTTCTTAGTTGGTGGAATAGGATTATTTATCGCATTAGAAGCAAGCAATGTTATCAGTGTAATGATGGGAGCTTTTGCACTAAGAAGTGCAGGACCATTTGCAGCATTTATTTGTGGATTATTCTATAAAAATGTAACAAAAAGAGCAGGATTTGTATCTATCCTTGTAGGAACAATAGTTGCAGCAATATGGATTTATGGATTTAATACACCTTGGGGATTAAATGCAATGGTGCCTGGTGGAATTGTAGCGTTCATAGTTATTTTCGCAATGTCAGCCATTGAAAGAAAAATGGGAGTAGAACCAGCACCAGAAATTAAATTTGATGAGATGTAGGATTTAAGACAAAATATTTGGAGGAATTTAGATGAAAATTTTAATAAAAAATGGGCAAATTATTGATGGAAGCAGAGAAAAAAGATATGTTGGAAATATTTTATTAGAAAATGATAAAATAGTAAAGATTTCAAAAGATGAAATAAATGAAAAAGTTGATAGAGTAATTGATGCTACAGGAAAAGTAGTAAGTCCTGGATTTATAGATACTCATAGCCACTCAGATTTAAAAGTATTGGTTGAACCTTTCATTGAACCTAAACTTCGTCAAGGTATTACAACAGAAATATTAGGACAAGATGGAATATCAATGGCACCATTACCAAAAGAATATGTAAGTTCTTGGAGAAAGAATCTTGCAGGTTTAGATGGTGATAGCGATGAACTTTCATGGGATTGGGAAAATACTGAAAACTATTTAAATCTAATAGAAAAAACAGGATCTGGACCAAATGAACTATATTTAGTACCACATGGAAATATAAGAATGGAAGCAATGGGATTAGAAGCTAGAGTTGCTACAGATGAAGAACTAGCAAAAATGAGAGATATTACTAGAAGAGAATTAGAAGCAGGAGCTGCTGGAATTTCTACTGGACTTATTTATATTCCGTGTGCTTATTCTGAGACTAAAGAATTAGTTGAAATATGTAAAGTTGCTGCTGAATTTGATAGACCATTAGTAATTCACCAAAGAAGTGAAGCAGATACTATGATTGAATCAATGAATGAAGTAATTAATATTGCAAAACAAAGTGGAGTAAAAATACATTTTTCACACTTTAAAATTTGTGGAAAAAATAACTGGCATTTAATAAAGGATATAATAGCTCTTTTAGATAAGTGTAAAGAAGAAGGAATAAGAATTTCTTATGACCAATATCCTTATGTAGCTGGAAGTACAATGCTTGGAGTTATTATTCCTTCATGGGCTCATGCAGGTGGAACAGATAAGCTTGTTGAAAGATTGGGAAATCCTGAAGATAGAGCTAGAATGAAACATGATATTATAAATGGAATACCTGGTTGGGATAACTTCATTGATTTTGCTGGATTTGATGGTATCTATGTAACATCAGTTAAAACAAAAGCAAATGAAGATTGTATCGGTAAAAATCTTCTTGAAATAGCTGAAATGAGAGGAAAAGATAAATTTGATGCAGTATTTGATCTATTAAAAGAGGAAGAAAATGCTGTTGGAATGTACGATTACTATGGAAAAGATGAGCATGTTGTTACATTTATGACTAGAGAAGAAAGTAATATTTGTACAGATGGATTATTAGGTGGTAAACCACATCCAAGAGTTTATGGAGCATTCCCAAGAGTAATAGGTAAATTTGTCAGAGAAATGAAAGCAATGAGTTTAGAAGAAGCAATCTATAAAATGACAAATAAACCTGCTAAAACTTTCAAAATTGATAATAGAGGTCTATTAAAAGAAGGATACTTTGCTGACTTAGTAATATTTGATGAAAATACTACTATTGATAAAGGAACATTTACAGATCCAATTCAATTCCCTGAAGGAATTAGTCATGTTATAGTAAATGGAGAAGTTGTTATTGATGACTTCAAGAAAAATGAAAAACTTGCAGGAAGAGTTATTCGTATAAAAAAATAATTAATCTAGTTCAAGCTACTGAGTTGGAGACAGCTCAGTAGTTTTTTTATATTTTGGTTTTAATTGACAGATATGATAGTTATGATAGAATATAAAAGGAAAAATATGGATAATTATAGGAGGATGGTATGTCAAAATTTGATAAAGAGTACAGAAAAATAGTTGAAACGATAAATGAAAAGGGAATTTGGAGCGAAGGAAAGGTAAGAACAGTTTATGCAGATGGGACTCCAGCTCATTATAAAAGCTATATAGGATATCAGTTTAGACTTGATAACTCAGATGATGAGGCACAGCTTATAACTACGAGATTTGCACCAAATAAAGCTCCTATAAGGGAATTATATTGGATATGGATTATGCAGTCTAATGACGTAAATGAATTAGAGAAACTAAAATGTAAATTCTGGAATGAATGGAAGCTTGAAGATGGAACAATAGGAAAAGCTTATGGTTATCAGATAGCTAAAAAGACATTTGGCCATGAATCACAACTTCATTATATAATCAATGAACTTAAGAATAATCCAAATAGCAGAAGAATAATGACAGAAATCTGGGTTCCAGAAGAGTTAGATCAAATGGCACTAACTCCTTGTGTGCATCTGACTCAATGGAGTGTCGTAGGAGATAGACTTTATCTTGAAGTAAGACAGCGTTCATGTGACGTTGCTTTAGGACTTGTAGCCAATGTATTCCAATATGCTGTATTACACAAGTTAGTTGCTATGGAATGCGGATTAAAACCTGCTGACATTATCTGGAATATTCATAACATGCATATTTATGATAGACATATGGATAAACTTTTAGAGCAGGTTCAAAGAGAGGAGTATCCTGGAGCAAAATTAAAAATAAATAACTTTACTTCGATTTTTGATTTTAAACCTGATGATGTAGAGATAACAGATTATAAGTATGGAGATAAAATATCTTATGAAATAGCAATTTAGCTATATGAGGTGGTAATGTATGGGAAAAAAGATTTTAAGTGGACTGATAGGAATCTGTATATTAGTAGTAATTGCCTTGGGACTTATGAGTTATTATACAGTTAATACTGGTGAAGTAGCTATAGTTAGTACTTTTGGTAAAGTAAGCAGAATTGAAGGAGAAGGACTTCATTTTAAGCTTCCTATAGTTGAAACTAAAACAATAATGGAAGTAAGGGAAAAAATTTATGATTTTACCCGTCAGGGATTGAATAAAAAATTTGATGAAAAAGCTGGAGCAACTGACAATTCTATGGTTGTAAGTACCAAAGATATGCAATCTATCAATATTGAAATAACAGTTCAAGCAAGCATAATTGATCCTGAAAAATTATATAGAGCTTTTAAAGGAGCACATGAGGATAGATTTATAAGACCTAGAACAAGAGAGATAGTACAAGCTACAATTGCTAAGTATACAATTGAGGAATTTGTAAGTAAAAGAGCTGAAATATCAAAAGTTATATTTGATGATTTGAAAGATGATTTTAATTTATATGGACTTCAGGTTTCTAATATTTCAATTGTAAATCATGATTTTTCAGATGAGTATGAAAAAGCCATAGAAGCTAAAAAAGTAGCAGAACAGGCAGTAGAAAAGGCAAAAGCTGAACAGCAAAAACTTATAGTTGAAGCTGAAAACAGAGTTAAACTTGCTGAATATCAGCTTAAAGTTAAGGAGCTTCAGGCTCAGGCAAATCTTATTGAATCAAACTCATTAACACCTCAGCTTATAAAGAAAATGACAATAGAAAAATGGGATGGGCATTTGCCAAAAGTTCAGGGAAATGCAAATAGTTTTATAGACGTAGACAGATAGAAACGAGGAATAAATGGCAGTTAATATGATAGTGTGTGTTGCAAAAGATAACCTTATGGGAGATAGAAATCCTGAAGGCAATGGACTTTTATGGCATTCAAAAGAGGAGTTACAATTTTTTAAGGAAAAGACAGTTGGAAATGTTGTTGTATTTGGAAAAAACACTGCAAAATATGTTCCAATTAAACTTATGGAAAAAACAAGAGATGTAGTTGTAATCTCTTCTAAAGATAATTTTGATGATATAGTAAAAAAATATGAAGGGACTGGAAAGGATATTTTTATATGTGGTGGAGCAACTGTGTATGAACATTACCTAAAAACATATCCAATGGATAGATTATATATTTCAAGATTAAAAGATAATATAGAGGTAAAAGAAGCAACTTCTCCTTTATATTTACCAGTAGTAGAAGATTATGGATATAGGGTAGTATCCAGTATAGAATATAATGATTTTATCTCTTATGTTTATGAGAAAAAATAGAAAAATACAATATTAAAATTGAAAGCTCATTTTCAAAGTGTCTGAAAATGGGCTTTTTTATTTCTAAATGATTGTAAACAAAAATACATAAAATATCTTTTGTATTGTAACAGGAAAATGTGGTATAATAATATGATTTTTTTTATCCACTTAAGTTAAAATTGTATTTAAATGTATTGAAGTAAAATAATTGAAAAACAGTGATTAAAAAATAAACTAATTTGAGAAAAATACCGACTAAAAAATAAGACCATAACGACAAGTACTAACACACATGGAGCTCCTACTCGATATTAGTTTCTGAGGAGGGAAAATGATGAAAAAAATAGTATTGGTGTTGTTTATAATTCTATCAACAATTTCCAGTGCAGTTGGCTATAATGTTGATCCAGAAGAGCTTGCAAAAGAAATACACGAGATAAATAACGTTATCTTTGATTATGAAAATATTGATAAATGGGACCTTTTAATCAATGGAACAGTAAGTGCAGAGACTTTATATGGGACATATAAAGGGAATGGTAATCTGTGTTTATCACAGATAAGTAAAGCGGGTTATAGTTTTGTAGATTCAAGACTTACTGAAGAGGATAAAGAAAAATTAAAGGCTTTAGGATACGAAAATATTAAATTTAAAGATTTGAAAGTAGATAATAGACTTTCAATAATTTATTGCTGTTTATATTACAAATATAAACTGGCAGGAGTTCCACCAAAAAACTTAGAGGATTGTGCTAAAGCTTGGAAAAAATACTACAATACATTAGAAGGTAAAGGTAGACCTAAAGATTTTATAGTCAGATTTAATAAATATGGATTAAAATATGTAATGTCACTTTATACAGGACAGATTAATGAAAATTATATACCAATAGTTGGAAAGGCATTGAAAGCATTGGCGTATAATGGATAACATTAAAAATAGCTAAAATTGGGCAGATAATCATCTGCCCAATTGTTTTTTGACAAAAAAGGCGATGGTTAACATCGCCTTAATTTTATTATTTGCTAGCTTCTAACATGAAAGGTACAACTTGTTTCTTTCTAGAAACAACACCTTCAAGCCAAGCTGTATTATTATCTAGAGTTACTTTAAATCCTTTTTCAACTAATTCAGGTGTTTTACCTGCAACTAATACATAAGAACCAGCTTTGATGATATCAGTAATGATTAGAACAAATAAATCATATCCTTTTTCATCTATTCTGGCATTCATAGCTTTTTCTAGAGTTTCTTGCATAGATAGAGTTCCTTTAGTATCAACAGTATTAACTTGTGCTACTGCTACAGTTTTACCATTCATATCAAATTCTTTCATATCCATAGTGATGATTTCATCTGGAGTTTTGTCAGATAAAGTAGTTCCTTCTATAAGAAGTTTCATACCATAATCTTCATAATCTTCTTCTCCAGCAAGTTTTGATAACTCTTTAACAGCTGCGATATCTTCAGGTGTGCAAGTTGGAGATTTGAATAAAAGTGTATCAGATATAATAGCACTCATCATAAGTCCAGCTGCTCTTTTTGAAGGAGTAATTCCAGCTTGTTTATATAGTCTGAAAACAAGTGTAGAAGTACATCCAACTGTATCTGCAATTATTTTTAAAGGTTCATCAGTAATTAGATGAAATTTGTGGTGGTCAATAACTTCAAGTATTTTAGCATTTTCAATACCATCTGGAGTTTGGAATCTCTCATTGTGGTCTACTAAAATAACTTTCTTTTTATTTCCATTTTCATCTGGATTTACGTTATCTAATAATATTGGAGCTTCAGCACCAAAATGGTCTAAAGCATATTGAGTTTCTCTGCTGATTTTTCCAAGTCTACAAGCTACAGCATTTTCAACACCTTGTGCATGTTTTAATTCAGTATATGAAATAGCTGAACATATAGAGTCAGTATCTGGAATCTTGTGTCCAGTTATAAGAATTTTTTCCATAAGGCCTCCTTAAAAAATATATATGTTTACTTCCCTATCATATCACTTTTTTTGAATTTTGTAAATATTTGAAAGGCAAGAATATATAAAGGTTTTATAAAGGAAAAGAGAGTAAAAACAGAAGCTGAAGTATAAAGGGGAAATGATTTTTCAATTAAGTGACACAAGGTTGGGAAAAAATGATATAATAATCTAGAGATGCAATTTATAAAATATATTGAATTTGAAGAAATTGATTATGAGTAAATAAAGGAAAAATTTTAATTATAGTGATAGGAGTATTAAAATGGACGTAAAGAAAAAAATTGAGGAAATGAGAGAAAAAATTAAGATGTATAGTGATTATTACTATACAAATAATAGCAGCCTTATTTCAGACGTAGAGTTTGATAAGATGCTGGCACAACTTAAAAAACTTGAAGAGGAATATCCTCAGTATGCAGATTCACAATCTCCTACTCAGGTTGTTGGAGCAACTGATTTGAAATCTACCAAGTTTCAAAAGGTTACACACAAAAGACCGATGTTAAGTCTTTCAAATACGTATAATGAAGGAGAGATAAAAGATTTTACAACTAGAGTAAAAAAACTTTTGCCTCAGGATACAAAGGTAGAGTATGCTCTTGAATTAAAATTAGATGGACTTTCTATAAGTGTTCAATATGAAAAGGGAAAACTTGTAAAGGCTGTAACAAGAGGAGATGGACAGATAGGAGAAGATGTTACAGAAAATATTATTCAGATAGAGTCACTTCCTAAAACTCTTAAAGAGGAAGTAGATATGGAGATAAGAGGAGAGGTAGTTCTTCCAATTAGCAGATTTGAAGCACTGAATGAAAAAAGACTGGAAAATGGAGAGGATGTCTTTGCTAACCCTAGAAATGCAGCAAGTGGTACGTTAAGACAGCTTGATTCTTCTATTATAAAAGAGAGAGGACTGGATGCGTATTTTTATTTCCTTATAGATGCTGGAAAGATGGGATTTAAATCTCACAGTGAAAGTCTGGCATACCTAAGTTCTTTAGGAATCAAAACAACTGGAATATGTGAAGTATGCAAAACAGCTTCAGAGTTGATGAAGAGAATTGACTACTGGGGAGAAAAGAGAGAAGAACTTGACTATGAAACAGATGGTATGGTTATAAAGGTAGATAATATTGAATTATGGGATGAACTTGGAACAACTACTAAGAGCCCAAGATGGGCTATTGCCTTTAAATTTCCTGCTAAACAGGTAACTACTAAAATAACTGGAGTAACATGGCAGGTAGGAAGAACAGGAAAGATAACTCCTGTTGCAGAACTTGATGAGGTAGAACTGTCAGGAAGCAGGGTAAAAAGAGCAAGCCTTCATAATTTTCAGGAGATAGAAAGAAAGAGTATTAAAATAGGGGATACAGTATTTATAGAAAAAGCAGCTGAAATAATTCCACAGGTTATAACATCTGTAAAAGAGTTAAGAGATGGAAGTGAAACTGAGATTATTGAACCTACTCACTGTCCTATATGTAATACCAAGGTAGTAAGACAGGAGGGACAGGTAGATATTAAATGTCCAAATCCTCAATGTCCAGGTAAGATAGAGGGAGAACTTATATATTTTGTATCAAGAGATGCAATGAATATAGCAGGTTTTGGAAGTAAGATAGTTGAAAATATGCTAAAACTTGGATTTGTGAAAAATATTGTAGATATATATTCTTTAAAAGAGCATAGAGAAGAGCTTGAAAAGCTTGAGAAAATGGGAAAAAGAAGTGTAGATAAACTTCTTATTGCCATTGAAGACAGTAAAAAAAGAGAGTATTCAAAGGTACTATGTGCTCTTGGAATACCATATGTTGGAAAGACTTCAGCTAAACTTTTAGCTAAAGAGACTAAAAATATAGACAGACTTATGGCTATGTCAGTTGAGGAACTTATGGGAATAGAGGGAATAGGAGACAAGATGGCTCAGGCTATCTATGACTTTGTAAGAGATGAGGAAAAGATTTCCCTTATAAATTCTCTTAGAGAACATGGACTTCAATTTGCTGAAGAGGAAACAGCTGAGGAAAATACAGAAGAGCAGATTTTTATAGGAAAGACTTTCCTATTTACAGGAACTCTTAAAAACTTCAAAAGAGATGAAATAAAAGAAGCAATTGAGAAACTTGGAGGTAAAAATCTATCAGCTGTAAGTAGAAATCTTGACTATTTAATAGTGGGAGAAAAAGCTGGAAGTAAACTTAAAAAAGCACAGGATTTAGGAACAGTAAAAATTATAACAGAAGATGAGTTTATTGATATGTGCAATAAAAAATAACTTCAAAAAATCCATTGCATTGACTATGGAATATTTTTGTGGTAGCATATATCGTGACGAGGTATAGACAAAAAAATTTAAAGAGAGGAACATAAATGATAGGAGATATTTTTAAGAAAATTTTTGGGACTAAAAATGATAGAGAAGTAAGAAGAATAAAAAAGATTGTGGATGCTATCAATGCTTTAGAACCAGATTATGAAAAATTAACTGACGAGCAGTTAAAAGAAAAGACAGTTATCTTTAAAGAGAGACTGGCAAAAGGGGAAACATTAGATGATATCTTAGTAGAAGCATTTGCAACAGTAAGAGAGGCATCAAAGAGAACTCTTGGTATGAGACACTATGATGTTCAACTTATTGGAGGAGTAGTACTTCACGAAGGTAAAATAACAGAGATGAAAACAGGAGAAGGTAAAACTCTTGTTGCAACTTGTCCAGTATACTTAAATGCATTAGCTGGTCATGGAGTTCATGTAATAACAGTAAATGATTATCTTGCAAAAAGAGATAGAGATTTTATGGGAAGATTATATAGCTTCTTAGGACTTACATCAGGAGTAATTTTAAATGGAATTACAACAGATGAAAGAAAGAAAGCGTATAACAGTGATATTACTTATGGTACAAACTCTGAGTTTGGATTTGACTATTTAAGAGACAACATGGTTGGATCAGTAGATGAAAAAGTTCAAAGAGAACTTAACTACTGTATAGTTGATGAAGTTGACTCTATTTTAATTGACGAAGCTAGAACACCTCTAATTATTTCAGGGGCAGCTGAAGATTCAACAAAATGGTATCAAATTTTCTATCAGGTTGTATCAATGCTTGATAGAAGTTTTGAAAGTGAAAAAATCAAAGATATCAAACTTAAAAAAGAGCTTCCTATGGATCAATTAGGAGATTATGAAGTTGATGAAAAATCTAAAAATATAGTTCTTACAGAGAAAGGTATAGCTAAAGTTGAAAAGTTATTAAAACTTGAAAACCTATATTCACCTGAAAATGTAGAACTTACACACTATTTAAACCAGGCTTTAAAAGCTAAAGAACTTTTCAAAAGAGATAGAGATTATCTTGTAAGAGAGGGACAGGTAATAATAATAGATGAGTTTACAGGAAGAGCAATGGAAGGAAGAAGATACTCAGATGGACTTCACCAGGCTATTGAAGCTAAAGAGGGAGTTCGTATTGCTGGAGAAAACCAAACTCTTGCGTCTATTACATTACAAAACTATTTCAGAATGTATAATAAACTTTCAGGAATGACTGGTACAGCTGAAACAGAGGCTGCTGAGTTTGTTCATACTTATGGACTGCAAATAATTGTTATTCCTACAAATAAGCCAGTAATAAGAAAAGACCATGCTGACTTAGTTTATAAGACACGTAGAGAAAAAATAAATGCAATTGTTGAAAGAATACAGGAGCTGCATAAGAAAGGTCAACCAGTACTTGTAGGTACTATATCTATAAAAAGTTCTGAGGAGTTATCTCAAATACTTAAAGATAAAAAAATACCTCACAATGTATTGAATGCTAAATACCACGCAAAGGAAGCTGAGATTGTTGCTCAGGCAGGAAGACTTGGAGCTGTAACTATTGCTACAAACATGGCAGGTAGAGGTACAGACATTATGCTTGGAGGAAATCCAGAATTCTTAGCTCTTGCTGAAGCAAAAACAAAGGATAATGAAAAATATCCTGAAATATTAGCAAAATATAATGAGCAGTGTGCACAAGAGGGAGAAAAAGTTAAAGCTCTTGGTGGATTATTTATTCTAGGTACAGAAAGACACGAATCTAGAAGAATAGACAACCAATTAAGAGGTAGAGCAGGAAGACAGGGAGACCCTGGAGAATCAGAATTCTATCTATCACTTGAAGATGATTTAATGAGACTATTTGGTTCAGATAGAGTTAAACATGTTATGGAAAAATTAGGACTTCCAGAAGGAGAGCCTATTACTCACTCAATGATTAACAAGGCTATTGCAAATGCTCAAACTAAGATTGAATCAAGAAACTTTGGAATCAGAAAGAACCTTCTTGAATTTGACGACGTTATGAATAAGCAAAGAACAGCTATTTATGCAAGTAGAAACGAAGCTATGGAAAAGGATGACTTAAAAGACAATATCATCAATATGCTTCATGAAACAATATTTGCTCAAGTGGCAAAAAGATTTACTGCTGAATATAAAGAGGACTGGGATATTACAGGACTTGCTGAATATTTAAAAGAAAACTATCGTTATGAAATTGAAGATATGAATGAATATAAATCTATGAGTGTTGAAGAGTATAGTCAAAAACTATATGATGAAATCTTAGCTCAATACAACGAAAAAGAAGAAAAAATTGGTAGAGACTTAATGAGAAGACTTGAAAAATATATTCTTTTCGAAGTTACAGATGCAAGATGGAGAGAACACTTAAAAGCTTTAGATGGATTAAAAGAAGGTATCTATTTAAGAGCTTATGGACAAAGAGATCCAGTTGTAGAGTATAAACTTATTTCTGGAGATCTATATGAACAAATGATTGAAACTATAAAAGAACAAACAACTTCATTCCTTTTCAAAGTAATTATAAAAGATGAAGAAGAGGAAAAGGCAATGGAGATGAAAAATGATCAAGAGGAGATAACAGAGTATACTTCAGAAGATGAAAGTGGAGTAGAAAATGTTCCAGCAGAGGAGTTAACACCAGATTCACCATGTTCTTGTGGAAGTGGTAAGAAATATAAAAACTGTTGCGGAAGATTATAAGGAGGATTGCATGAAAAAGACAATTTTAACATTATTTGCTGTTTGTGTAATGGCCTCTTGTAGTTCTTTTGAAAGTGGAGCTTCATTAGAAAAGAAGTATTCAATAGATAAAGAATCAGCAAAGGCTTGGGACCAGACAATTGTGAGAGTAATCCAGGGGGAAGCTTTAATTCCAGATTGGTATGGAAATGAAAATCCGATTATTTATTTAAGAAAAACAGGAAAAATGAGTGAGAAAGATTTTAATTTCTTATTATCTCTTGAAAAAATGAAACCTGAAGAGATATCTCAAGAAGACTATGAAAAATTCTTAGACTTGGTAACTACTTATAATAAGAGAATGCCAAGAAAATTCTACCTAGCTGACAACAATATAAAAAATCCTAAGGCATTAGTTGACGCTATGGTAAGAGAATCATTCTTAAAAATGGAAACACCTGCAAGTCATATAAAAAATGAAGTAGCTACACCAGAAGAATGGGAAGAGATAGTAGCTTTTTCAAAACAAAGTGATCTTTCACAAAAAGATACTAAGAGACTTAGAAAATTATTAAACAAATTTATAAAAAGAGATGAGTTCTATAACGAGAGAGCTTGGTATAATAAAGAATTATCTGATAGAACTATCCAACTTACAAATATTGACAACAAAGAAAAAGTATCTTCATTAGAGAGAAATAATGTCAATGCAAAGGCATTATATCTAGCATATCCAGAGTATTTCTCAACATTGGATAAATGGGATAACTAATATCAGATAGACATTATTTGAAAGTAAACATATGACTTTGAACAGAGAGCCCTCATAGTTAGTTTATGAGGGTTTTTCTTTTCTGATGGGAGGAAAGATTTATGCAGGTAGATATGCACATACATACTGTTGAATCAGATGGAACATATACTCCAGAAGAGGTTATTAAAAGAGCTATAGCTAATAATGTTAGAGCTGTTTCTATAACTGATCACGATACAGTTGCAGGAGTAAAAGCAGGAGAAAAGGCTGCAGGAGATATAGGGCTTGAGTATATTCCAGGAATAGAGATTTCCTGTAACGATGCAAATTTAGAGGTACATGTTTTAGGATACTATCTCAACTTAGAGGACAAAGAGTTTATGGATGAGATAGAAGAATTAAAAAAAGCCAGAGAAACAAGAAATTTAAAAATTATAGAAAATTTCAAAAAAATTGGTATAATAATAGATGTTGATGAACTTAAGAAGATGGCTCCTGGAAATATTGTAAGTAGACTTCATTTTGCAAACTATCTTTTAAGAAAAGGAATAGTTCAAAGTAAAGATGAAGCCTTTGTAAAATATTTGGGAAAACATGGTTCTGTCTATGAAACAAAGGAGAATTTTCCACCAGAGAGGGCAGTAAAAATTATTAAAAAAAATGGAGGTTTTGTATCTCTTGCACATCCACTGCTTATAAGTTCTGATATGCAGGTTTTAGAAAAACTTATTGAGAGATTAAAACCACTTGGTTTAGATGCTTTAGAAGCTCAATATAGCTCTTTTTCTAAAACTCAGATAAAGTCTTTAAAAAGACTTGCAAAGAAACATGGACTTGGGATAACAGGTGGTTCAGATTTTCATGGTATTAACAGAATGGGTGTTGCTATTGGAGATGGAGGACTTGATTATTCACAGTTAGAAGTGATAAAAAATAAAAGAAAAGAGATGAAGGAGGATAATCTATGATTATTGTAACAGGTGCTGCTGGAATGATAGGAAGTGCAGTAGTATGGAAATTAAATGAGATGGGAATCAATGACATTATTGTTGTAGATAAAATGAGAACTGAGGACAAATGGCTTAATTTAAGAAAAAGAGATTATGCTGACTGGGTAGATAGAGATGACCTTTTTGACTGGTTATCAGTTTCTGCAAATGCTGAAAAAATAACAGGAGTTGTACATATGGGGGCATGCTCTGCAACTACTGAACGTGATGCAGATTTCTTAATGTCTAATAACTATGGTTATACTAAAAAATTGTGGGAATTTTGTTCTCAAAGACAGATAACATTTGTATATGCATCTTCTGCAGCAACTTATGGTGGAGGAGAACTTGGTTACAATGACGATGTTACTCCAGAAGAACTAAAAAAATTACAACCATTAAACAAATATGGATATTCTAAAAAGATATTTGATGACTGGGCTTTCAAACAAAGAATAGCTCCAAAACAATGGTGTGGACTTAAGTTTTTCAATGTATATGGACCTCAGGAGTACCATAAAGGAAGAATGGCATCAATGGTTTTCCATACATTTAATCAATATAAAGAAAATGGTGGAGTAAAACTATTTAAATCTTATAAAGAGGGATTTAAAGATGGAGAGCAATTAAGAGACTTTGTTTATTTAAAAGATGTTGTAGATGTTATCTACTATATGCTTAATAATAAAGTTGAATCAGGAGTATACAACATTGGTACAGGAGAAGCTAGAAGTTTCTTAGATTTATCAATGGCAACAATGAGAGCTGCTTCTGGAAATCCAGAACTTAAACAGGAAGAAGTTGTAGAATTTATTCCTATGCCAGAAGATTTGAGAGGAAGATATCAATATTTTACTCAAGCTTCTATGGCAAAATTGAAAAGAGCAGGATATACAAAAGAATTTACTAAACTAGAAGATGGAGTAAAGGATTATGTAGAAAACTATCTTGCAAAAGAAGATAAGTATTTATAGAGAGGTTTTTTAATGAGTCCGATATTATTAGTAATAATTTTAGCAGTAGTTGAAGGAATGACAGAGTTCCTTCCTGTAAGTAGTACAGGACATATGATTCTTGTAGAAAAGTTTTTAGGCGATGTAGGATTATCAAAACAGTTTATGGACAGTTTCCTGATAATTGTGCAGCTTGGAGCAATACTTGCAGTGGTGATATATTTTTGGGATAAACTTACCCCTTTTGTAAAAACTAAAAAAGATTTTA
This sequence comes from Fusobacterium sp. DD2, assembly GCF_018205345.1. NCBI lineage: Bacteria > Fusobacteriati > Fusobacteriota > Fusobacteriia > Fusobacteriales > Fusobacteriaceae > Fusobacterium > Fusobacterium sp. DD2. The sequence continues at coordinate 22,261 of NZ_JADRHM010000003.1, read as the reverse complement.
TCTTGAGAATGAGATTGTGGGTAAAAGTAATAGTAGGAGTATTACCAGCAGTGGTAATAGGGCTGCTACTAGATGATTATATCTCAGAGTATTTTATGGGAAATGTATTTGTAGTAGCAACTACATTGATATTTTATGGAATTTTGCTGATTGTTATAGAAAAATATAATAAATCAGAGGGAAAAATCAATACAATGGGAAAACTTAGTTATAAATTGGCTTTTATTATAGGTTTTTTCCAATGTCTTGCTATGATTCCTGGAACATCAAGGTCTGGAGCAACAATAATAGGAGCATTGCTTTTAGGTCTTTCAAGAGAAGTTGCAACTGAATACTCTTTCTTTCTTGCAATACCAACAATGTTTGGAGCTACGTTTTTAAAACTTATAAAAAATGGTATGCATTTTACAAGTTCTGAATGGCAGCTTATAGGGATTGGAACAGTTATAGCATTTGTAGTTGCTTACATAGTTATAAAATGGTTTATGGCTTATATAAAGAAACGAGACTTTGTATTCTTTGGAGTCTATAGAATTATTTTGGGAATAATAGTACTTCTAGCAATATTTATCTGATAATAAAAATACTGAGGAGAGATTTACAAATTTTCAGATATAGAGGTGTCTAAGTTGTTATACCTTATTTTAGGTTATATTATACTTTTCATTGTTTTAAGAAGTTATGTAAATAAAATGAATGGAATAGTAAAAATTAAAGGAAAACTTTATTATTTAAAATCTGGGTCAAAGGGTATTTGTACATATGGGAAAAATAGAATTTGTACAGTTGATGGAAAAAGTAATTGCACAAATTGTTATTTAAATGAGGAAATATCTAAAAGAAATTATATAGGAAAAAGAGTTGTTTTTGGACTATATGCATCACAGATTTTAATAGGTGGCGTATTTTTAGTGTCTTTTATATAGTGCAGCACTATAATGAAGCTTTCTGTGTGGAAAACGTGCTAAGTTCAATGGGCTTAGCACTTTTTTTGAAATTAATTCATTTTTTAGGAGAGTAATAATTCAAGATGTGGTATAATATAACAAATGTATTACTTTTTAGAGAGGGATAAGATGAAAAAATTTTTAATTTCTTTATTAATATTCTTAAATACAATTTTTTCTTTTGCTTTAAGTGGAAAAGTTGTAAAAGTATCTGATGGTGATAGTTTTTATCTAAAATCTGGGAAAAAAACCTACAGAATAAGGATGTATGGAATTGATGCTCCAGAACTTCATCAGGAACATGGAAAAGAGAGCAAAGTTTTTCTTGAAAATATTATCCTTGGGAAAAATATTGATGTTAAAGTTATGGATGAGGATAAATACGGAAGAAAAATAGGGAAAATCATCTACAAAAATAAAGATGTAAATCTTCAGATGCTTGAATCTGGAAATGCATGGTTTTATGAGTACTATGCTAAGAGTAATAGAGAGTATAAGAAGGCATATGAAAATGCCAGAAAAGAGAAAAAAGGACTTTGGAAATATGAAAATTTAGAAAATCCAAGAGATTACAGATTGAAACATAAGAGGGAGGATTAGTGTGAATGACATATTAAAAAAGTTTAGAGATACTATTGAAGAAAAGAAGAAAATAGAGGGAGCATTAGAGATACTTCAGTGGGACCTGGAAACTTGTACACCTAAAAAAGGAAAAGATTATCTTTCAGAAATAGTAGGATATTTAAGTATGAAAGAGTATAATCTTTCAACTTCAAAGGAATTTTTAGAGATAGTTGAAAATCTTAAATCAAAAAAAGAGGAACTGAGCGATATTGAAAGAAAAGAGATAGAGCTTATAGGAAAAGAAATTGAGAAGATGAAGAATATACCTCCACAGGAGTATCAGGAATTTTCAGAGTTAGCTGTTAAAACCCAGGCTATATGGGAAGAGGCAAAAATAACTGACAATTACGATATCTATAAGGGTTATTTGCAGAAAATTTTTGACTTTATAGTCAAATTTGCTAACTATAATCGTAAAGATGAAAAATGCCTATATGATGTAATATTAGGTGATTACGAAAAAGGAATGACAACTGAAAAGTTAGACAGATTTTTTAACTCTTTAAAAAAAGAGATTGTGCCTCTTTTAAAGAAAATTATTGAAAAGGGAAATGAGCCAAGAAAGCTCTTAGTAGATACAGATATAGAAAAGCAAAAAGCATTTAATAGAAAAATTGGAGAGTATCTTGGATTTGATTTTGATAGAGGTGTTGTAAGAGAGAGTGAGCATCCATTTACATTAAATATAAATAAAAATGATGTGAGACTTACAACAAAATATATTAAGGATAATCCTTTTTCTGCTATTTTTAGTACTATACATGAGACAGGACATGGTATCTATGAACAGCAGATAGGAGATGAACTTGTAAATACAACACTTGGAACTGGTGGTTCTATGGGAATTCATGAATCTCAGTCAAGATTTTATGAGAATATAATTGGAAGAAGCAAATCTTTTTGGAAAGGCATTTATAATGATGCTAAAAAATATATTCCAGTTTTAAATGAGATATCTTTAGATGAGTTCTATAAGGAGATAAATATTGTTGAACCATCTCTAATAAGAACTGAAGCAGATGAGCTTACATATTCTCTTCATATAATGGTAAGATATGAGATTGAAAAGGAAATTGTAGAAGGAAAGATAAGTACTGAAAATCTACCTGAAATATGGAAAAAGAAGATGCTTGAGTATGTTGGAGTAGCTCCTGAAAGTGATAGAGACGGAGTATTGCAGGATGTTCATTGGGAAGGTGGACTTGTAGGATATTTCCCATCTTATGCATTAGGAAGTGCATATTCAGCTCAGATATATTATGCTATGAAAAAAGATATTGATGTAGACAAAGTTTTAGAAAGTGGAGATTTGTCAGCAATAAAAGAATGGCTTGGAAATAAGATACATAAATATGGTAGATTTAAGGAAACAGAAGAGATTGTAAAAAAGATTACTGGAGAGGAATTAAATCCACAATATTACATCGATTATTTGAAGGAAAAATATTCAAAGATATATAATCTCAATGTCTAAAATGAGTAGGTGAAAGTAATGAAAAAGATAGCCTTGATATTTATTCTTTTATGCAGTGTAGTACTGGGACGTCCAGCATACAGGATAGAGAACCTGGATATTACTGCTGATATTCAAAATGACGGAAGTATCAATGTAGAGGAAAGGGTTTTATATAATATTTCAGATATAAATGGAATATTTTATAATATAGATGCTTTAGGCTATGGGAAATTAGAAAATTTACAAGTTTTTTATGAAGAGGGTAAAAACAGATTTGAACGTGCAGTTGAGAGCAATTATCCAGATAGAGGAACATATTCAATAGGCGAAAAAGGTGGACTTTATAAGATAAAACTCTATGCTCCAGCAAGAAATGAAGCAAAAGAATTTATTTTTAAATATACTTTAAGTAAGGGAGTCACAGTTTATAGAGATATTGCTCAACTAAATAGGAAAATGGTTGGTAAGGACTGGGACGTAGGAATTGAGCATATTAAACTTACGGTAGTTCTACCAAAAGCTGTATCAAAAAAGGATATATATGCTTTTGGTCATGGTCCTTTAACAGGAAATATAGATATTGAAAATGGACAGGAGATTGTCTATACACTTGATAACTATAGACCTGGAGAATTTTTAGAAGCAAATATTTTATTTCCTAAAAAACTTATAAGTGATTATAATCCATTTATGGTAAAAAATGAGAGGGCTTTAAATAGAATCCTTGCAATGGAAAAAAAGCTTGCAGAGGAAGCTAATAATCAGAGAAAAGCTGCAGCAGCAAAACTTTTCTTTGGAAGAGTTGTTTTTGCAATCGGTGTTATATGGTGGTTATTTTTAATAGTCTATATCTATATTAAAAATAGTAAAAGACATAAAGTTGTAAATGAATATGGTGAATATTTTAGAGAGCTTCCTGATAGTTATAGCCCAGCTATTGCAGGAACATTAGTATCAAGAAAACTATATCCTGAATCTAAGGAGCTTTTTGCAAGCCTTTTAGATTTAGTAAGAAGAAAAGAGTTAAAACTGGTAGAAGAAAATGGAAAGACAATACTTCAATATGCTGGTGAAAAACGTGAATTCTTAAAAGATTATGAGAGCTTTTTAATAGAGTGGTATATTAAAGAACTTGGAGATGGAAATCAGGTTGTAATTGAAGATATTGATAAAAATATAAATACTAAGAGTAAAGCTATAGCCTTTAATGACAACTATGAAAGATGGCAAACTATGGTTTATAGTGCAATGCTTTCTAAAAATCTTAGAAATGATAAGAGAGATAAATTATCAACATCACTTGGAATGTTAACAGGTATGGGATATTTCGTTGGAGGAATGCCTCTTTCAGCATATTTTGACACTCCTATCTTTGTGGTTTTAGTAGTGTTAGGATTTCTTCTTCTTCCTTACACACTGTCTCGTAAAAGATTTAGTTTGGAAAAAGAAAAAGCCTATGCAAGATGGCAAGCTTTTAAAAAGTTTTTAGTTGACTATAGTAACTTAGAAGAAGCAAAATTAGCTTCAATTCAGCTGTGGGAACACTATTTTGTATATGCTGTAGCATTAGGTGTAGCTGAAAAAGTAGCTAAAGGATACAAAAAGGTTATGTCAGAAAAATCAGTTGGAACAGATACAGGAGTAATGAATGTTGCTGGAAGTTCTCTAATGGGAATGTATCTATATAGTAATATGTTTAAGAATGTTCAGGGAAGTACAGAAAGAGCAGTTCGTCGTTCTCTTGAAAGCATAGCTAAATCAAATGCTTCATCTCCTATGGGAAGTGGTGGAGGATTTAGCGGTGGATCTTCAGGAGGTGGCGGTGGCCGTGGTGGCGGCGGAGCTTTTTAAAACATCAGGGAGGAATAGATTATGGTATTTTTAATAATTATTATTGCTATAATAGCAATACTTATATTAACTGTGATAGGTTATCAAAATAAATTTGTTAAACTTCATGAAAGAGTAAAAAATTCATGGAGTCAGATAGATGTTCAACTTCAAAAAAGATTTGATCTAATTCCAAATCTTGTTGAAACTGTAAAAGGATACGCAACTCATGAGAAAGATACTCTTGAAAAAGTGATATCTGCCAGAACTCGTTATACTACTGCTGGAACAGTTGATGAAAAAATAAAAGCAAGTGGAGAGTTAAGTTCAGTATTAAGTAGACTTATGATGGTATCTGAAAGCTATCCTGAATTAAAAGCTAATGAGAATTTTATGGATTTACAAAGACAATTAAAAGATGTTGAAGACAAGATAGGTTATGCAAGACAATTTTATAATGATACTGTAACAGCATACAACCAGGCAATAAAAATGATTCCAGGAAATATTATTGCTGGAATGTTTAATTTTAAAGAGGAGCCACTGTTTAAAGTTGAGGAATCAGCAAAAGTTGCTCCAAAAGTTCAGTTTTAAAAAGCTGAATTTTTCTAGAAACTAAGAGGTGACAATTGATGCAAAAATCACATACGAAAGTAAGTGAATTTATCTGGGATAAGATTTATAACAAGGAATTGGAGATTGGAGATAAGATTCCGTCAGAAAGGGATTTGGCTAAAATATTGGGAATAAGCCGTAATTCAGTAAGAGAGGGTTTAAAAGTTCTGGATAATGTGGGGATAATATCAAGTCAGCATGGGTCAGGAAACTATGTTTCTGCAAAATTTGAAGATACAATAACTGAGATTATGAGTTTTATGTATATAATGCGTGGAATGAATGATAAACAGATTACTGAGTTCAGATATGCATTGGAATGGCAGGCTGTGAATATTATTTCTGGTAAACTTCCTGAAGAAATAAAGGAAGGTCTTTTGTATCATCTTGAAGCACTGGAAGATTGTACTGATGAAGATGAAGGAGCGTTGCATGACAAGGCTATTCACTATCTTCTTATTGAAGCAACAGGAAATGATTATATGATATGCAACTATAGTGCTTTAACTAAAATTATCAGTATGTATATTCCAAAATTAAGAGGAAGAATTATTGTTGGAATGAAAAGTGAAAAGCATCTGCAAAATGTCCACAGACAGATTATAGAGGGACTAATAGAGGGAGATACTGAGAAAAGTCTTAAAGGACTTCATCTTCACTTTAATTATATTATTAAATATCAGGATTCATAATAAAATGGAAAAAGAGTATCGTAAAGAAGAAAAACGATACTCTTTTTTTTATATATATTCATAGAGTGAAATATGGGCGATAATAATTATCCTTGTCTGTAAGTTACTCCAACTTCTCCAATAGGATATTTCCATTTTTTAACAACTTTTCCAAGAGATAAAACTCTGCAAGTTCCACATTCTAAGCATCCTAAATGGCTGAAACTTAATTTTCCATCAGTGTATTTGTAACACTCAGCAGGACATGCCATAAGAAGTTTTTTAATCTCTTTTTCATCTGCGTAATCTTTATCTATTTCAATATGAGAATTTTCTTCGTCAACGTGAAATATATTTAATCCTAGTTTATCTTCTATTGTCATTTTTTTCATAGTTAAAACGCCTCCAATACTTTAGTCACAAAATTAGAAAGTTTGGCAGCAGTTGTATGTTGTGCAATAGATTGAATTATATACATTAGTAAGTTTTGTGGGTTTCCATCTACTGTAAATGCTTTTGCTGCAATATCATTAGCCATTTCTGGTAAATCTTCAAATATCTCTCTTTGTCCTAATAGAGTAGGGAATCCTTTATATTGTTCCATATCTTCAAATACGAAGCTATGACGAAGAGCTTTTTCATAAGCAGATAGAGTTTCTGCACTAAAGTCTCCAATTTCATGAGCTTTAATAATTGTTTCTGCAGCTAAACGTCCAGATTCAATGGCAAAATCCATTCCTCTTACTGTAAATCCAAGGTTGATACAGAAACCTGCAGCGTCTCCAGTTACAAGTACTCCATCTCTATATAATTCAGGAACCATGTGGATTCCTTCTTCAGGAACTAAGTGTCCAGAGTATTCAATTGGAGTTCCACCTTCAATATATGGAGCTATTGATGGATGTTCTTTAAATCTATCAAGAAGTTGATTGATAGAAAGACCACTGTGGTCAATATCACTTAGAGTAGCAACTATACCAATAGATACACTGTCTTTATTAGTATATAGAAGTCCTCCACCAAATCCTCCTATTGTAGGATCTCCACAAGAAAGCCAAGATACACCTTCATCATTTCTTATTCCAAAACGTTGATTTATTACATCTTCACCTAATCTGATAACCTCTTTTGCACCAACTGCAACTTGATGAGGTTCTAATTCTTTTTTCATTCCTAAACTTTGAGCAAGTAGAGAGTTTACACCATCTGCAAGAACTACTACATCAGCGTAAAGTTCTTCTCCAGTTGCATATATTCCAACTACTTTTCCATCTTCAACGATAAGTTCGTCAACAAGGATTCCTGGAATTATTTCAGCTCCAGCTTCTTCAGCTTTTTGAGCTAACCATTGGTCAAATTGGGCTCTTAAAACTGTATAAGAAGCATTTTCTTTTGTAGAACTTAATTTTTTTGAACCAAATCCAATATCAAGAGAACCATCTTTACTCATTAGAGAAACTTTTTCTTTAGTAATTCTTCTTTCAATTGGAGCTTCTTTTGCAAAATCAGGAATAATTTTTTCAAGACTATGACCATATAGTCGTCCACCAGTCATATTTTTTGCTCCACAGAAATCTCCTCTTTCAACTAAGAGAACTGCAAGTCCTGCATTAGCAAGAACAATAGCTGCTGAACAACCTGCTAAACCGCCACCTACGATTATGGCATCAAATTTTTCGTCGCTCATTTCTTTTCCTCCTATAATTTTCTACTTTTTTCCTTGAACTAGTACACATGCTCCAAACATTTTGCTTTTGAATTTGATATCTTTCAAACCGACTTTTTCATAAAGAGAAATCAGTTCATCTTTTCGAAGGAAATCATGTGTTGATTTATATAACCAAAGATATTCTTTGTAATTTGTCTTTCCACCCCCCAGGAGTGGCATAAAGTATTTAAAATAAATTTTATAAAAAGGTTGAATAAGTTTATTATCTGGTACAAAAGAATCAAGGCAGTAGATAGTGCCATTTTCTTTTATAACTCTTTTCATTTCTGCAATTACTTTTTCATAATCTGAAGTATTTCTAAGACCAAATGAGATACATGCTGCTGAAAAACTATTGTCTGGAAATGGTAGTGAGAGTGCATCTCCTTCTATCCAGCAGATATTATCCATTTGACCACTTTTCTCCTTAGCTACTTTAAGCATTGCAGGAGAAAAATCCATACCAGTAACTTTGATATCTTTTCTTTTTTGGGCGCACCAGATAGTAATATCACCAGTACCACAGCAGATATCCATAAGTGAACCTTCTGCAGGAATTGTATCTGAAATCTGTTTTACAAGAAAATTTTTCCATTGTTTCTGTAACCCCAAACTGATGCGATTGTTAGCACTGTCATATTTAGTGGAAATATTTTGAAAAACTTCATATACATATTTTGATTTTAACTTTTTATTCATATTAAAAATCACCTAAGCATAAATTTATAAGTATTACCAGTATATAGCTTCCATTTCCAACTATATTGGCTAAAACAATCATTTTCATCTGTTTAATTCTATCTTGTGGGAGTAACCTGGAGTTTAAAAGGAATAAAAATGGTTTAAATCCCAAAAGAAGAAAAACAATTATAATTGCACCGAAAATTTTAAATTGTATAAATGACAGGACAACTATAAGAGATAACCACGTAATAATTGATATGTAATATAATTTTTTAATAGATTCTCTTCCAAGAGCTACAGCTAAGGTAAAGCGACCTGCTTCTCTATCTTTTTCAATATCACATCCATTATTTGTCATCATTATGAGCCCTATTCCTAAAAAAAGAGGCAGAGCATAGAGAAAAAATTCACTATGAAATTTTCCATCAGCTGCTGCACCTATTCCCAAAGGAATAAGTATTCCCATTACAAATCCAGATACAAACTCTCCTATTGGAAGGTATGATATAGCAACTGGTCCACCAGAATACAAGATTACTATTATGGCACCAATTATCCCAATCATTAAAGGAAGAGCTCCTTTTCCAATACATGCTATACTTCCTAAGCCACAACCAAGTATAAGATATATTATTCCAAGAATAAGTACATGTTTTGGATTTACTGGATTATAAATAAGAACTGCATCACTTACTTCTACATTGTCTTCTACACTGTCAGTTCCCTTTATAAAATCAACATAATCGTTGAAAGTATTAACTGATGATTGCATCAGGATACAGGCTATCAGTAAAAATAGGCTCTGTATAGAGGTAAGATTGTATCCATACAATTTGCAGAAAATTATTCCAAAAATCGCAGGGATAGCTGATGCAACCCAGGTATGTGGGGCTGCCAGTTGAAGAGCCAATTTTGGCGTAAGTTTTGTATAAGAGCTCATTTTTATTCCTCCAATGCTTTCATAAGTAGAGAAAATAGAGCAGTTATCTCACTGTTGTTATCCAAATCTTTTATTAAATTTTTATTGATTTCAGAAAGTTCCTGTATTTTTTTATAACTTTCTTTGATTCCACCAAAGTCCATTACACAATTTACAGCTTTTGAAATCTCTTCTTGAGATAGGTCTCTAGTTTTATTAGCCTTCATAATTGGCAATAATATATCTTTTCCTTGTGGATTTTTCATTGTCATAATCACTGGAAAAGTATATATTCCATTTTGAAAGTCTTGATGTATCTCTTTACCTGTTGAGTGAAAGGTTGAGGTAAAATCCAAGATATCATCTTTTATTTGAAACATAAAACCTATATTTTTTCCGAAAAGAGCCAATCTTTCAATAAGCTCATCTGTACAACCAGCTTCTTTTGCACCTATGTAACAGGCAGTTTCAAATAGTGCTGCAGTTTTTCCCTCGATATTTTTGAAGTATCTTTCAGGAGTGATATCTTCCATATAACGGCATATTCCCTGTCCAATCTCCCCTGCACACATTGCTTCAACTGCTTTGGATAAAAGAGCTGCTGAGTCATTTAAATGCTCCACTGCTTCATAGTAATAAATTCTGGCCATAATAAAATCTCCAGCATAAACAGCGGCATTTCTTCCATATTTTTTTTGTATAGATTCCTGTCCTCTTCTGTATGGTGAATCATCTACAATATCATCATGAATTAGAGATGCAAGATGTGTAAGTTCAACCATAGCTGCCAGTTTGCATAGAGTTTCTCTTTTTTCTTCCCAGTTTGGTCCTAATAAAGCACAAAGTAGTAATAGCTTAGCTCTAATCATTTTTCCTGAAAGATTGAGAGATTCATCTAAGATATTTCCTACCTCAGTTCCTTGCATTGAGTGAGCACCAATAACCTGCATATAGTGTTTGACTTGTTTTATCCATTTGTTACATATTGATTCCATAAACTAAATTAATCCCCTTTTCTCTGCAATAATTTGTGCTGTATGTTTAACTTTGATTTTACTGTCTCTTGCATCTAATCCACCTTTGATTTGCATTAGACATCCTGGACAGTCTAAAGCTACAACTTCCGCACCAGAGTCTTTAATATTCTTAATTTTATTTTCTAAAATTTCTGCTGAAATTTCAGGATAAAGAACACTGTATGCTCCACCAAATCCACAACAGTTGTCGCAATCGTTCATTTCAACGAATTCAACACCTTTTGTATGTTTTAAAAGTTCTCTTTGTTCCTTACTTACTCCTAAAGTTCTCTTTAGGTGACATGAGTCGTGATAAGTAACTTTTACAGGTTTTCCATCTCCTACATCTGCTACACCACCAAGGTCATAGAAAAGTTTAGAGAAGTCAAAAGTTTTGTCAGCAAGTTCTTTTGCTCTTTTGTGCATTTCTGTTCCCTCTTCAAAGAATGTAGGATATAGACGTAGTTGGTGAGTACATGAAGGACATGCAGTTACAACATAGTCGTATTTTTCAGCTTCCATTCCTTCAATATTTATTTCAGCTTCTTTAATAGCATTTTCAGTGTCTCCCATACTTGTAGCTGGACATCCGCAACAAGCTTGTCCTAGAGGCATTTCAACTTTATATCCAATAGAGTTTAAGTTAGCTATTACAGCTTTTGCAAGGTCAACATAAACGAAATCAAGTAGACATCCTGCAAATAGAGCTATTGTTCCTTTAGGATTTTTTACATCTTGAGGTATAGTGTGGAAAATATCTCTTAAAGGTACTTGAGCAATAGCTGGGAAACTTCTTCCTTTAGTAAGTCCAGATAGGAACATAGGAAGATGTCTTATCATAGGTTGTCCTTTAGTAAATATTCCTTGAGCAACTGATGCTATACGTAACATTGAGTGGAAAAGTTTTCTGTCTGTTACAGCATCTAATGCAAATTTCTTAACTGCATCTGGATTTTCTTTCATCTGTTTTTCTCTAAGTTTCATAATCATGTCAGAGATTTTTAATTTTCCTCCACAAACTTCGTTACATCTTCCACATTGAAGACAGATATTTTGAATTTCTGATGCACGTTCTTCAGAAACTAGGAAGTGAGTAAGCATAGTTCCGATTCCTCCAGTATATACTTTAGAACCGTAAACGTGTCCTCCAACTAGTGCAAATGCTGGGCAAACGTCAAGACAAGCACCACATCTGATACAATCAAAGATTTGACGGAAATCTGGTTCTGCTAAAATTTCACGACGTCCAGGATCATCCAGGATAACACAGTAGAATTCTTTTTTAGCTTTTTCGTCAGTATCTTTATTTATTGTAACTTCAGTAGCTCCTGTGTACATAGAAAGGTAAGAAGTGATTCTTTGAGCTGTACCATTACGAGGAAGTACTTTAAAAATATGTCTTGCATCAGAGAAAGATTTAACAAATTTCTCAATACCAAAAACATATAGATGGATTGGAGGAAGAGTTCCTACCATACGTCCATTTCCTTCATTTGTCATTGTAAATACAGTACCTGTATCAGCAACTGCAACGTTGGCACCTGATACAGCCATATCTGCATGAGTGAATTTATCTCTCATAACTCTACGGGCAGTTTTTACCTCTTCAGAGATAATTGGTTCATTTTTAGTTTTAGTATAATCAGTAAATAGTTCTGCAACTTGTTCTTTATTTAAGTGAAGAGCAGGCATAACCATATGTACTGGAGTATTTCCTTCAAGAGCAATAATAAATTCTCCAAGGTCAGTTTCCTGTACATTTACTCCATCTCCACCAAGTATCTGGTTCATATGGATCTCTTCAGATGCCATTGATTTAGATTTTACAATAGATTTAACACCTTTTTCTTTTACAAGGTTTCTAATCCATTCCATTGCTTCATCGGTACTTTTAGCATGGAAAACATGACCTCCTCTTCCTTCACAATTTTTAGTGAAAGATTCAATCATTTCATCAATGTGGTCAGCTGCATAAGATTTAACTTCTGCAATTTTTTTACGGGTATTTTCAAAATCCATACCTTCGTATGATTTTTTTCTTCTATCTGGATATGATTTACAAAAATTTCCAAGAGTTTTTCCAAGTGTTGCGTTATCCAATGCGCAACGTATCTCTTTTTTTAAATCTTCCTTTGACATGTTGTTCTCCTTTCAAATTGATTTTAATTATATTCTCTTCTATTCATCTTCAACAATGATGATATAAACTTTTATAGGTCCATGTACTCCAACAGTTCCAACACACTCAATGTCAGCAGTACGGCTAGGTCCTGTTACAAATCCTACGAAATTAGGTATTTCAGGCATTGCACTTAATATATCAAACATATCATCATAAGTAGGTACTATTTTAGAACCTTTTATAATTCCAATATAAGTTTCAGACATTGTGGCAATCATTCTACCATCAACATCATCACTTTCTTGAACAATGGTACCAAGTTCTGCAATACCATGGTCTGCTTCAGTTATTCCTCCTTTATCAGTTTCAGCATGAAGACGAATGTGATCCAAATGTACAGTAATTCCTGCATCTTCAAGGGCAGAAACAACTTTTGCATCTTTCAACATAGGAGATTCCAACATACAAGTAGAATCAATTTGTTCTTCTGTAAACACTGCTGCGATAGCTTTTCCTAAATTTGCTTTAGAAGTAATGATACAGCTTCCATTTACAGCTTCTAAGTTTTTCTTAAAATCCCCATATAGTTTTTCTTTCTCAATACTCATTTTTAAACTCCTTTCTTTTTTCATAGTGGTACTACCAATATTTTTTATTTAAGTTTATAATATAACAATGGGGGACAGTTGTCAATGAATGATTATAAAAAAATTGATTTATTTTATTATTTTATGTATTATATCAATATAAAAATTCGATATTTTAATCACATTATATATATTTTATATTATGAGTATTTTAAAATAAATACTAATTTTGTAAACCGAAGAGTATGAAAAAAATAAAAAAATTGAAAATTAATTACTAAAATAAGAGAGGAGGGTTATGGATAAAAAATATCTATAACGAAGAAAATGACAAAAATAATTATTTTTACAGGAAAAGGTGGAGTTGGAAAATCAAGTATAGCTACTGCTCATGGAATTGGTTTTTCAAAAGAGGAAAAAAAGACACTTCTTGTAAGTACAGATATGGCTCATAATTTAGGAGATATATTTCAAACAAAGGTGGGACATAAGATCACAAATATAAAAGAGAATCTGGATCTGATAGAATTGGATCCAAATATTTTAAGAAATGAATATTTTCCAAAAATAAAAGAGAATATTGAGAATTTAGCAGGTGGATGTAGTATGGAGCTTACTAATCTCAATAACAATTTTGCAATTCCTGGTTTTGGGAATCTTTTCTGTATGTTAAAGATAAAAGAATTCTATGACAGTGGAGAGTATGATTATATTTTAGTTGACTGTGCACCTACTGGGGAAACACTTGCATTTTTAAAGATTCCAGAACTGCTGGCATGGTATATGGAAAAATTCTTTCCAGTAGGAAAGACCATAGTGCGTGTATTAAAACCTATATCTAAGATGAAATATGGAGTCACTTTACCAAGCTATAAAAGCATGGATACCATAGAAAAAATACATAAGAAACTTATTGAGCTGCAATACTTACTAAGAGATAAGGATATATGCTCTATTAAACTGGTTTGCATACCGGAAAAAATGGTTGTTGAAGAGACAAAAAGAAATTTTATGTATATGAACCTGTATCAGTACAATGTAGATACAGTTTTTATTAATAGAGTTTTAAGTGGTAAAATAACAAATCCATTTATAAAAAACTGGAGAGAGATTCAGTCAAAATATATAAAAGAGCTGGAAGAGGTCTTTGTAAATATACCAATAGCTAAGATACCATGGTATCCAAATGAGATATTGGGAATAGATGCTGCAGAAAAACTTTCTGAGAGAGTTTTTTCAATTGCAAAAGAGTTACCACCTAAAAAAGCTTTTCCAGAGGAAAAATACTCTACCTGGGAAAAAGGTTATATTTTTACTTTGTATTTGCCTCAGGCAAAACTTGAGGATATAAAGGTCAATATCCACGAGATGGATTTAGTCATCAAAGTAAATAATTTCAACAGATGTATCCCTTTACCAAATGTTTTAAGAGGGAGCTCAATAAATAAATTGGAGCTTGAAAATCAATGGCTATCAGTTTATTTTGAAACAGCTAAAAATATGGGAGGGGAAGAGTAGTGAGAATTTTATTTTATACTGGAAAAGGTGGAGTAGGAAAAACTACTCTTGCAGCAGCAACAGCAACTCACATTGCAAAAAGTGGGAAAAAAGTTTTACTTATAAGCAGTGACCAGGCCCATAGTTTAGGGGATTCTCTAGGGTGCAAGGTATCCTCAAAACCTCAGGAAATTTCTAACAACTTTTATGCTATGGAGATAGATACAGTTGAAGAGGGAAAAAAAGTATGGGCAAATCTGCATGACTATTTGAAACAGATTATAAAAAATAAGGCTAACTATGGAATTGAAGCTGATGAAACTCTTATGTTTCCAGGACTTGATGAGGTCTTTGCACTACTTAAGATTTTAGAAATTTGTGAAAACAGTCAGTTTGATGTATTAGTTGTTGACTGTGCTCCAACTGGACAGTCACTTTCTATGTTAACATATGCAGAGAAGATAAAAATGATAGCAGATGCAGTAATTCCAATGGTAAAAAACATAAATTCTATTTTTGGAAATTTTATATCTAAAAAAACCTCTGTTCCTAAACCGAAAGAGATTGTTTTTGATGAATTTGGAGCTTTAGTGGATAGGCTTACAAACCTATATGAGATTTTAAAAGATCCAGATAGTACAAGTATCAGAATTGTTACTACTCCTGAGCATATAGTTCTCGAAGAGGCTAGAAGAAATTATACATGGCTCAAATTATATGGGTTTAACCCAGATGCAGTATATATAAATAAAATCTATCCTGAAAAAGCATTAGATGGATATTTTAGTGGATGGAACCAGTATCAAAAGGAGAGTATAGAACTTGCAGAGAAAAGTTTTGCAAAAGAAAAAATATTTAAACTAGAACTTCAGCAGGATGAGGTTTTAGGGAAAAATAGTTTAGAGAGTATAGCTTCACTCCTTTATAAAAACAGCAATCCTTTAGATATATTTTGTAAAAGTGAGGGAGCTGTTATTGAGGATAATTACGGAACAAGAACTTTGATAATGGATCTTCCATTTGTAGAAAATAGTGATGAAATCACTGTTTTAAAAGATAGAGAAGACATTGTAATAAGATGGCTCAATGAAGAAAGAAGATTTCATCTTCCAGAAAAATTGAAGAAAAGAGATATTACAGAGTATGTTTATGATAATGGTAAACTAAAAATAAAAATGGATTATTAATGACTTTTTTGTAAATAAATTGTGTTGTAGAAATGTGCTGTTTTTTGGAAAAAACAGCATATTTTTTTACAAGAATTAGTTTCAATTTTATAAAAAATAGGTATATATAAAGTTTGGAAATAAGTCATTTCTTTTGGAAAAAGTTGTTTTTTTCAAAAAAGAGGTAGACATTTACAAAAACTAGTTGTATAATAAAGCCAACAAAGTGGTAGTACCAATGAAAAGTGGGGGAATTATAAAAATAAAAAAAGACTTTATTTTTTTTATTCAAAATAACTGGTAGTACCACTGAAGACTGTCTTTGTCTAGAAAATTAGAGTAACAAGAAACTGTAATTTTTATAAGGGGTGACATCAATGGTTATATTTTTATTGGCTATTTTACCTATAGTGTTTTTAATGATTGCACTTAGCGGATTAAAAATGTCTGGGTATAAAGCCTGCACAATAGCTATGGTTATTACCATAGTGGAAGCATTGGTTATATGGCAGCAAAATGTTATGGATGTGGCAACAGGTGCGTTAGAAGGATTTGTAATGGCTATTTGGCCTATTTGCCTTGTAATTATAGCAGCAGTCTTTACTTACAACTTAGTGGTATACACTAAAAATATGGAAGTAATAAAAAAGATGTTGGCATCAGTATCAACAGATAAGAGGATTTTGGTACTTATCATTGCTTGGGGATTTGGTGGATTTATGGAAGGAATGGCAGGGTTTGGAACTGCAGTTGCTATTCCAGCAGGAATTTTAGTTGGATTGGGATTTGATCCAGTATTTGCAGCTATGGTTTGTCTGGTAGCTAATACTACACCAGTTGCATTTGGTTCAATAGGGATACCTACTGTAACAGCAGCTAATGTTGCAGGACTTGATTCAAGTATCTTGGCAGCTGACATAGTTTCACAACAGGCAATAATGATAATGCTTGTTCCATTCTTAGTAGTTTACATGGTTGGAAAATATGAGGGATACAAAGGACTTAGCATGTTTAAAGGAGTTTGGCTTATGACTCTTATTGCAGGACTTGGTTTCTTAATTCCTGAATATACAATAGCTAAATTTATGGGAGCTGAGCTTCCAGCAATTATGGGTTCTGTTGTTTGTATGGGACTTATAGTTCTTGCAACAAAAATATTTAAAACATCTAATAAGGATTTTGAACTTGAAATTGAAAAGACAGATGATATAACAACACATCAATGTCTTGTTGCATGGAGTCCATTTATATTAGTACTGGTTTTCTTAATAGTGACATCATCAATAATACCAGTTATACATGATCCATTATCAAGTATTAAATCAAGTATTCAAATCTACACAGGTGTAGGAGCAAAACCTTATACATTTGTATGGCTTGCTACTCCTGGAGTCTTGATAATTGAAGCAGCAGTAGTAGGAGGACTAATTCAAAAATGTCCAATCGGAGAGATTATATCAGTATTTGTAAAAACAGTAAAACAGATGTTTAAAACAGTAATAACAATAATGGCAGTATTAGCAACAGCAAAAGTAATGGGATACAGTGGAATGACTCAAACAATAGCAGATTTTATAGTTGGTATAACAGGAAGCTATTATCCACTAGTTGCACCACTTATTGGTTCAATTGGAACATTTGTAACAGGAAGTTCTACTTCAAGCAGTGTTCTATTCTCTAAACTTCAATTAAGTACAGCAGAAGTACTTGGAATGAATTCAGCTTGGATGGTTGCAGCAAATACTACAGGAAGTGTAGCAGGAAAAATAATATCTCCACAAAGTATTGCAGTAGCAACTGCAGCAGCAGGAATTGTTGGTAAGGAAAGTAAAATACTTGTAGGAGTAATCAAATATTTCATAATTTTCATTGTAGTTTTCGGGGTAGTAACATATCTTGGAGCTGCGTAAACAAAAGTGTATCTAACATTTTTTATTAGATAGAAATAAGGCAAAGTAACTTTAAGGAGGAAATGAAGATGCAGGAGTTAAAGTACAATAAAATAACACCTGAACTTGTGGAACAATTTAAACAAATCGTTCCAGGAAAAGTCCATGTAAATGGAGACATCAATGAAGACTATTTTCATGATGAAATGCCAATCTATGGTAAAGGAACTCCAGATGTAGTTGTAGAGGCTACAACAACTGAAGATATAGCAAAAATAGTTAAGATATGCTATGAAAACAATATTCCAGTTATCCCTAGAGGAGCAGGAACAGGATTGACAGGTGCTGCTGTTGCAATATACGGCGGTGTAATGATAGATATGAGCAAAATGAACAAAATATTAGGTTATGACAAAGAGAATTTTGTTGTAAAAGTTCAAGCAGGAGTACTATTAAATGACCTTGCTGAAGATGCTCAAAGACAAGGATTATTATATCCACCAGATCCAGGAGAAAAATTTGCAACTGTTGGTGGAAATGTATCAACAAACGCTGGTGGAATGAGAGCAGTAAAATATGGATGTACAAGAGATTATGTACGTGCAATGACTGTAGTTCTTCCAACAGGAGAAATTGTAAAAATGGGAGCAACTGTTTCTAAAACATCTACTGGTTATAGTTTAATCAACTTAATGGTAGGTTCAGAAGGAACATTAGGAATTATAACTGAGTTAACTTTAAAAGTTATACCAGCACCAAAAGAAACAATAAGCTTAATCATTCCATATGAAAACTTAGAAGATTGTATAGCAACTGTACCAAAATTCTTTATGGCACATTTACAACCTCAAGCTCTTGAATTTATGGAGAAAGAGATAGTACTTGCATCAGAAAGATACTTAGGTAAAAGCGTATTCCCTCAAGAGTTAGAAGGAACAGAAATAGGAGCATACCTACTTGTAACATTTGATGGAAATGATATGGAAGAATTAGAAGCAATAACTGAAGAAGCATCAGAAGTTGTATTTGAACAAGGAGCAATTGACGTACTTGTAGCTGATACACCTGCTAAGAAAAAAGATGCCTGGGCAGCTAGAGGAAGCTTCTTAGAAGCAATAGAAGCTGAAACAAAATTACTTGATGAATGTGACGTAGTTGTTCCAGTAAATCAAATTGCAACATATTTAACATTTGTAAAATCTTTAGAAAGTAACTATGATTTCAAAATAAAAAGTTTCGGACATGCTGGAGACGGTAACTTACATATCTATGCTTGTGCAAATGATATGGATGAAACTGAATTTAAAAAACAGGTTGCTGACTTTATGAAAGTTATCTATAAAAAAGCAGCTGAATGTGGAGGACTTATTTCAGGAGAACATGGAATAGGACATGGAAAAATGGAATATTTAGCAGATTTTGCTGGAGAAGCAAACATGCGTATCATGAGAGGTATTAAAGAGGTATTCGACCCTAAAATGATACTAAATCCAGGAAAAGTTTGTTATAAACTATAGAAATAACTAATTAAATTAGTTAAAGATAAAAAATTATTAGGGGGTATCAAAATGGCATATTTAATATCAGAAGAAGCAAAAGACTTATTACAAGACGTAAGAACTTTCTGTGAGAAAGAAGTAAAAGAACAATGTAAAGAATACGACGTAACAGGAGAATGGCCAAAAGAAATATATGATAAGGCTATTGAACAAGGATATCAAGCTCTAGAAGTACCAGAAGAATTTGGAGGACCTGGACTAAGCAGAGTTGACGTAGCAGCTTTAATAGAAGAAATGGCTATTGCAGATGCAGGATTTGCAACAACAATTTCAGCAAGTGGACTTGGAATGAAACCAGTATTAATCGCAGGTACAGAAGAACAAAAGAAACGTGCATGTGACCTTATTCTTGAAGGAGGATTTGGAGCTTTCTGTTTAACTGAACCAGGAGCTGGATCAGATGCTGGAGCAGGAAAAACTGTAGCAGTTAAAGATGGAGACGAATATGTATTAAACGGAAGAAAATGCTTTATAACAAATGGAGCAATCGCTTCTTTCTACTGTGTAACAGCAATGACAGACAAATCTAAAGGGGTAAAAGGAATTTCAATGTTCTTCATTGAAGCTGGAACTCCAGGATTAAGCACAGGAAATGAAGAAAATAAAATGGGTATCCGTACATCAAATACTTGTGACGTAGTTCTTGAAGATGTTCGTATCCCAGCTAAAAACCTTATAGGAGCAGAAGGAAAAGGATTCTCAATAGCTATGAAAACTCTTGACCAAGCTCGTACATGGATGGGATGTGTTGCTACTGGTATAGCTCAAAGAGGTATCAATGAAGCAATCGCTTATGGTAAAGAAAGAATTCAATTTGGAAAACCAATCATTAAAAACCAAGCAATGCAATTCAAAATTGCAGATATGGAAATAAAAACAGAAACAGCTAGACAAATGGTAGCTCATGCTTTAACAAAAATGGATATGGGATTACCACACAGTAAAGAATCAGCAATAGCTAAATGCTATGCATCTGATATTGCAATGCAAGTTGCATCAGAAGCAATTCAATTCTTTGGAGGATATGGATACAGCCGTGAATACCCAGTTGAAAAACTTCTAAGAGACGCTAAAATTTTCCAAATCTTTGAAGGAACAAATGAGGTACAAAGAATAGTAATTGCAAATAATACAATTGGAAGATAGTTAAGGAGTGTGCAAAAGATGGAAATATTAGTTTGTATAAAACAAGTTCCAGATGATTCTGTAGAGATATCTCTTAATTCAGAAACTGGAAAACCAGCATTAGAAGAGGTAACTCAAGTAGTTAATGCTTTTGATACATATGCTTTAGAAATGGCTACTCGTCTAAAAGAAAAAGTTGGAGGAGAAATTGTAGTTGTCTCAATAGGTGATGAAAGTGTAAAAAATTCTCTTAAAAACTGTTTAGCAGTTGGAGGAGACAAGGCATTTTTCGTTAAAGATGACAATGCAGAAGCTCTTGATGCAGTAGGAGTTGCAAAAACATTAGTAAAAGCAAAAGAAGAAATAGAAGGGAAACTAGGAGTTAAATTCGACATGGTATTCTGTGGAAAAGAAGCTACAGATTATGCAACAAGCCAAGTTGGACTTATGCTTGCTGATGAATTAAAACTTCCTGTAGTTACAAATGTTGTAGATGTTGAAATAAAAGACAATCTAATAGACATTAAACAAGAAAAAGATGAAGGTTACACTGTAATAGAAACAACACTTCCATGTGTAGTAACAGTTCAAAAACCTAATTATGAACCAAGATACCCAACTATTAAAACTAAAATGCAAGCTAGAAAGAAACCTATTGACCAACTAGATACTGTTTCAGAAGCTGCAAGTGAAGTTGAAGTTATAAAAGTATACGAACCTGTAAAACGTTCAGCAGGTGTAAAAATTAAAGCTGAAACTGTTGAAGAAGCAGTTGCTCAAGCTATGAACATGATGGTTGAGGCCAAGGTATTATAATTAGGAGGTTATAGAAAATGAAGCTTACAGATACAAAAAATATAATGGTTTATGTGGAAACAAAAGATGGAGCGCCTGTAAGTGTTGCTTTAGAATCTCTTGCTGAGGCCAGAACATTAGCTGATGAGACAAATGAAGAGGTTCTTGCAGTTGTAATAGGAAAAAAAGACGATAACGGGATAAAGACTATTATTGAAGCAGGTGCAGACAAAGTTATCATAGTAGAGGAAGATTCTTACTTATTTGAAAAATATGCTGGAATCCTAAAAGAACTTGTAAAAAAATACAAACCAAGTTTATTTATGGCAGGGGCTACTTTAATCGCTAAAGATTTAACTCCAGCAATTGCTAAAGAATTTGAAACATCAAGTGCGGTAGATGTTTTAAATGTTAGAAGAGACGGAGATAAATTAGTAATAACTTGCCCAGTATATGGAGGAACTGTATTAAATGATATTATAATAAATACAACTCCAGTTATTATGACAGTTCGTCCAGGTTCTTTCAGCAAAAATATTGTTGCAGGAAGAAATGGAGAAGTTATAGAAGAAAAAATCACAGTTCCAGAAGAAGCTGTTTTCAGTAAAATAATTGATATTATTAAGGAAGTTGCAGAAACTGTTAATCTAGAAGAAGCAGATGTAATCGTTTCTGGTGGACGTGGAATGGGTTCTAAAGAAAACTTCCAATTAGTTCAGGAGCTAGCTGATGTATGTGGTGGTGTTGTAGGAGCTACAAGACCAGCAATAGAAGATGAATGGGTACCTCGTTCTCACCAAGTTGGACAGTCAGGAAAAATTGTAGCACCAAAATTATATATTGCGTGTGGAATTTCTGGAGCTACACAACATGTATCAGGAATGATAGGATCAGGATATATTGTGGCTATCAACAAAGATGAGGATGCAGCTATATTTGACATTGCAGACGTAGGAATCGTTGGAGATGCAATGAAAGTAATTCCTCTTTTGATAGAAGAGATAAAAAAGGTAAAGGCATAATAAAAAAGGCATATTAAATCCATTAAGAG